>DBNZ01000195.1:15460-37732 GCA_002299495.1 Methylococcaceae bacterium UBA659 | reverse complement strand
CACAAGTACCCTAAACAGCGCAGGGCACAAGTACCATAAACAGCGCAGGGCACAAGTACCTTACCCGGCTTCCTGCCGCCTTTGGGTATTCGAGTGGCTCCTAAGCAAAAGTTCCGGTGCTCGGCGTGGCAAACGGGATTTTTCGTGTTACGGTATAACATCAGTTCAGCATTGCCCGAATCTGGGGAGGATACCGCCGATGATATGCGAGCCATATTTGATAAAAATGGCAACTTGCATAGTATCCTATATTGACCACAAATAACAATCAATATCATTTCGATAGCCGGGTACGCTACCCGGCTGGGGCCAATCCTCTGACCCATTCAGACCGTGCAAAAATTCGGCGGCTTAAGGCGGAAACAAGTTTACCTGGAACGGGTCAAATCCGGTGCTTAGTTTTTTGGGGGAGGAACCGCCCGGCCAAAATTTGACAGATGGGTTGCAGGATAATAATTTTTAAACCGAGGGTGCCACTATGAGTCTTACCGCCTTTTCGTCCCTGTTAGGGACAAGTCCACTACGCAAGACAACCCATGTCGCGGTTATGTCAATGGGCTTGTTGTTATCGGGTTGTTTTAGCGTCGGCCATCCGTTTCCGGCCGGGCATGTGTCTGCAATCCGCATCGGTGAAACCACCCAAAACGACATTTACACCATGTTCGGTACACCTTGGCGCACCGGTTTGGATAACGGTATGAAAACTTGGGCTTATGGTGATTACCAGTACAGCTTGTTTGAGGGGAATAGCGCCGAGGATTTGGTGGTTAAATTCGATCAGCACGGGCGGGTCAGTTCGTTTTCTTTTAATACCAGCAAGCGTTCAAAATGACGCCGGGTATGGGAATTTATGGAAAACCGCAGTGGATTGGCCCGCTACGGACGGGCAAACCTTGCCACCCTTATCAGCCTTTGGGCGGTACATAGCCTTCCGGCATTTGGCTGTCGTTTTCAAATAAAAACTTTTGCCTTTCCTCGGTTAGGAACGCGCGGGCCTTAGGATCGTAGCTAGCCAGCCGGTGTTCATTAATCAGTATGGTTTGTTTGTTTAACCAATCTTGCCAGGCTTGCTTTGAGATTTTTTCATAAATTTCCTGGCCTTTTTCGCCGGGGAACGGGGGAGCGTCCAAACCTTCCGCTTCGCGTCCTAATTTTGCACACTGCACTAATTTAGCCATGCTCTACCTCGTTAAAATGTTCCTGTAATATTTTCTTGATCGGAGCCGGTAAACCTAGCCCGTTAACTTGGCCTGCGTTATACCAGACCATGCGGTTTGCTGCCATCACAAAATTGTTGGGGTTTTCGGCTTTAACCCATAACGGCGTGAACAACAACTGGTAATGGGAAAAGCCATGTCGCCTTGCTTGCCCTAGATGCCAGGCGTTGATAGAAAACCGTTCCCGGCACCAGGCCAGAGCCTGGTCTTTGTGGTCGAACTCAGGAAAACTCCATAAACCGCCCCATAATCCCATTGCCGGTCTTTGCTCCAACAGGACATTGCCTTCCGCATCTTCTGCTAACAACATAACCAACCGCTTAATGGGCCTAGCTTTTTTTGGGTTTGGGTTAGGCAACGAGGCAATGGCGCCAGTCAATCTGGCCTGGCAAACCTCATTTATCGGGCAGCGTGGGCAATCGGGTTGGCTGCGGGTGCAAAGGGTCGCGCCCAAATCCATCATGGCTTGGGTGAAGTCGGCTACCCGCTCGGTTGGGGTCAGTTCCGTGCTGATGGTCCAAAGCCGCTGGCTGGTTTGGCTTTGCCCTGGCCAACCGTGAATGGCTTGATAACGGCATAACACCCGCCTCACATTGCCATCTAAGATAGGCTGGCTGTGGTGAAAGGCGATGCTGAGGATGGCACCCGCCGTAGACCGGCCTATGCCGGGCAAGGCCATCAAACCTTCCAAGGTGTCGGGGAACCTCCCCCGTTGGGCGATGGTTTGCGCGGCTTTATGCAAGTTTCTGGCACGGGCGTAATAGCCCAGCCCTGACCACAACTGCAACACCTGGTCCAGCGACGCCTCCGCCAAACTTTCAAGGTTTGGGAATTTGGCGGTGAAGGCTTGGAAATAAGGGGTCACCGTGGTGACTTGGGTTTGCTGGAGCATGGTCTCAGACAGCCACACCCGATATGGGGTAGTGTCTTGCCGCCAGGGCAAATCCTTGCGGCCATATTGGTCAAACCAGGCGAGGATACGCGCTTGAAATTCACTGGCGGATAAAGGCATTCAGCTAGAACCGGTTTTGCAAATGCCGCCGTAAAAAATCCAAGGCCAAGGTTGCGGCTTGATATTGTTTGCGCTTCCCGGAACCTGCTACGGTGTGCGTGACCGGGCGGCAACCGTTTTCGGTCAACAGCAGGGTATGGACTATTACTCCTAGGTTACGGTCTTGCAATAACGTCCGGTCACCGGCATAAAGCTGCACCAGCACAAAATCAGCCCCGCTTTGTTGCCTAACCGCTAAGGCCATGGTTTCCGCGCTGGCCATGGGGTTGTCGGCATCGATTACCACCCCTAGGCTGGCGGCGAGGCGGCTGCGGGATTGTTCAAACCGGCTTTCCAACAACCAGGTCGAGCCCACGCATAAACCCGCCAATAAACCTTGGCTGATGGTTTCCACCACCGCCAAGGTTTTGCTTTGTGCCGTCATTAAAGCGTCGACAACGCAGGCAAGATCCCCGTTTTCCGAGCCTGTTCGATCAATGGCGAACACGGCGTCGCCCAGCAAACCGGCAACTTGTCCAGTTAGTTCTTCCCGTGCCGAAGTGCCATAGCCATGCGGGAACAACAGCTTGGTTTGCACCTCATTAAGGCTGGCGCGGAAGCCTAACTGTACCGGCTCTGGTATGGCTATGCCGGTTAGCCGCTGCTGTATGTCCGATTCGCCGATGCCGACCGTGCGCAAGCTCACCAAAGTGCTGGGTTTGAGTTGGAAACGCCGATGCCAACCGGGCAAGACATGCTCTAGGAACATCGGCTTCATTTCCGAAGGCACGCCCGGCAGGAACGCAAACCAACAACGCCCCTGATGCAGCGCAAACCCCGGCGCCGTCCCCCAGGCATTATCCAAACGTTCGGCGCCTTCTGGCAGCAGCGCCTGTTTGCGGTTGGCTTCCGGCATGGGTCGGTTGCGGCTGGCAAAAAAACGTTGCATTTGGGCGAAAGCCGCCCCGTCAAACCCCAAGGGTTTGTCAAAAGCCTTAGCGACCGCTGCGGCGGTGAGGTCATCGCTGGTCGGCCCTAAGCCGCCGGTGCTGACGCAGCAATCGGCGCGACCGACGATTTCACGCAGCAAGCTGACCAAATCATCCAGCCTATCGCCTACCGCCGTATGCCGGGTTACGGTGAACCCCTGTTGCACGGCTTGTTGTGACAACCAGGCGGCATTACTGTCGACGGTCTGCCCGGTGATGATTTCTTCCCCTTGCGAAAACACTTCAAAGCATGGGTTCATACTGTGGCTCGGATGAAAATGGAAATTTTACTCTGCGGCGGGCTTCGCCAATAATAACCGTTTTTCTTGTGCAACAGGCTATGGAAATAATAAACCATTGGTTGACCGGCATCCGCCACATCCGCTCGCCGAATTACAACGCCCGGCCAGACCCCGCCGACATTTCGTTGCTGGTGATTCATTGCATCAGCTTGCCGCCTGGTCAGTTTGGCGGCGATTATATCAGCCAATTGTTTTGCAATCAGTTGGATACCAACGCTCACCCCTATTTTCACAGCATCCAACGCCTGCAAGTATCCGCGCATTTGCTGATCCGGCGCGATGGCGAATGTATCCAGTATGTGCCGTTCAACCAACGCGCCTGGCATGCGGGTTCATCCCGTTACCAAGGCCGGGAAACCTGTAATGATTTTTCCATCGGCATAGAGCTGGAAGGCACCGAAACCATCCCGTATACCGATGCCCAGTACCTGAAATTGGTTGAGGCGGTAAAGCTGTTATTGGCTAACTACCCGAAGCTGTCGGCACAAGCCATTGCCGGACATAGCGAGATTGCCCCAAGACGCAAGACCGACCCGGGTGCATCGTTTGATTGGCGGCGGTTGCATGGGCTGTTGGGTTGAAGACCCATGAGCTTAATCCCAAATTTTTATCACGTCATGCCGATAACCTGTTGCTGGTGTCTTGATGAAACGTCAACAGAACCTAAGAAAAGCGCAACAATGGGCATCTTTCCTAAGGAAGTGTTGATTAAGTCCCCTCTCCCCCAGGGAGAGGGTGAGGGGATAAATTATTGGTTTTAAAGCCCTCACCCCAGCCCTCTCCCCAGGGGAGAGGGCGCTTTTTTGATTTAATCAGCAGTTCCCTAAAGAATTATTCTTAGATATAGTTCAATAAGTTGAAACATAACTATAATACCAAGTCATTGATTTAAAATAAAAATATTTAATAGAGGGAGATGTCTAATAAACTGCAATTTATGTTCAGTCTGAACCAGACAGCGTTTTTTTTGTGCCGATAGCTTGCGTTTACGTTTTTCTCCTTCAGGACCCTATGAATCTGTTGATTGACCAAATCCATTCCTTGCTCCCCCAAACCCAATGCGGCCAATGCGGTTTTAAAGGTTGCAAGCCCTACGCTGAAGCGATCGCGGGGGGGCGGGCGGACATCAACCAATGCCCGCCCGGTGGGGATGACGCTATTGCCGATCTGTCCCAGTTGTTGGGTGTTCCGGCCAAGCCGTTGAATCCGCTTTTCGGCGAACATAAGCCCAGGCAATTCGCGTTTATTATCGAAGAGCAGTGCATCGGTTGTGTGAAATGTATCGCGGCTTGCCCGGTCGATGCGATAATCGGCGCGGCTAAGTTCATGCACACCGTGATTGCGGCCGAATGTACGGGTTGTGAGTTGTGTTTGGCCCCATGTCCGGTCGATTGCATCGTTATGAAGCCGGTTGTTGCTGATGAAGGGTTTGCCAAACGCGCACGGGCGGGGCTGTCGAAACGCCGTTATGAGGCGCGGTGTTTGCGCCAAGAGCAAGAGGCGGCCGAGCAAGCCGGGCGTTTGCAGCGAAAAAAGGCGGCGTTGCTGAAAGCTAAATCCATTCAATCCTAGAGGAAAAGACAAGTGGCTAAAGCCAGTGAATTGAAACGTGGCATGGTGGTGGAAATCGACGGCGTACCCCATGTTGTCAAACAAGTGGAAGTGAAAAGCCCGTCTTCGCGCGGTGGCACCACGTTGTACAAGACCCGGTTCAACAATTTAAAAACCGGGCAAAAACTGGATGAATCCCTGAAAGGCGAAGACAGCTATAAAGATGTCGATTGGGTGCGGGCGAAGGTGCCGTATTCTTACAAGGATGGTGATAACTATGTGTTCATGAACAGCGCGGACTATACGCAATATTTACTGGCGGCGGCGGATTTGGCAGGCCAGGCTGAGTATTTGACCGAGAGTTTGGACGGTGTTGTCGCCTTGTTAATTGATGATGAAATCTTGGGTATAGAGTTGCCGTCCACCGTAACGCTGGAAATCATCGAAACGCCGCCCGCGCTGAAAGGGTCTTCCGCTTCGGCGCGCACCAAAACCGCAAAACTGGCCACCGGTTTGGAAGTGCAGGTGCCGGAATATTTGGCGCTAGGCGAACGCATTAAGGTGCATACTGAAACCGGAAAATTTGCTTCCCGTGCCTGATGGCGGAATGGTTAGCGGTCGCCCAAGGCGAGTTCGTGCTGCAACGGTTGCCGCGGCGGCCTAGGGAATTGTTGAGGGCTTGGGATGCGGCGGACGAATATCTGCTGGACTACCTGGCGGTACACAAACCCGATGCGGATGCCCGTTTGTTGTTGGTCAACGATGCTTTCGGCGCATTAGCGGTGGTCTTGAATGCCTATCGGACGGTGGCGGTATCCGATTCTTTTTTAGCGCATGAAGCCACGCGGCTGAATTGGGAGGCAAACGGTTTGCCGGACGGCAAGCTGACTTTGGTCGATAGCTTGACCACGCCAGAAGGCTATTTCGATTGGGTGCTGATCAAAGTGCCGAAGACGTTGGCGTTGCTGGAAGACCAGTTGATCCGGCTGCGTCCTTGCCTTAAGCCGGAGACGCGGGTGTTGGTGGCCGGAATGGTCAAGTCGTTGCCGTCCTCGGTTTGGGGGATGTTGGAGCACATGCTGGGATCAACGACGACTTTATTGGCAAAGAAAAAAGCGAAGCTGATCATGATCCAGCCCGAGCTTGGCAAAGCTATTCAAAACAATCCTTATCCCATTGTTTATCCATTGGAAAACACCCGCTTTCGGATCAGCAACCACGCCAACGTCTTTTCACGCGACAGCTTGGATATTGGGACACGGTTTTTTTTGCAACAGTTGCCGGATGTGGCTTGTGCCCATGACATCATTGACTTGGGTTGTGGCAATGGCGTGGTGGGATTGACCGCAGCGGAGCGCAACCCGAGAGCCACGGTGTATTTCGTCGATGAATCGTATATGGCAGTGGCATCAGCAAAAGCCAATTTTCATCTGGCGTTTGGTGAGCATAGGGGAGCCGAGTTTCTCGTCGGCGATGGCTTAACCCAGTTCGCTGCAGAATCGGCTGATTTAATTTTATGCAATCCGCCATTCCATCAACAACATGCGATCGGTGACCAAATCGCCGTCACCCTGTTTAAGGGGGCCAAGCGGGTGTTGCGCCGGGGTGGGCAACTATGGATTGTGGGTAACCGACATTTGAATTACCACATGCAATTAAAAAAAATTTTTGCCAATTGCAAATGGGCTGCGGCTAACGCTAAATTTGTAGTGATGTGGAGTAAACGTTAGACGCGAAAAAGCCACGCCTGAAGCGCGGATGGCATCAAGCGTGGCCAGTCGGGGGGGGATTATTCTGGGTTGACGTTTTCTGCTTGGGGTCCTTTTTGCCCTTGGGTCACCTGCATGGTTACTTTTTGGCCTTCACGCAAGGTTTTACGACCACTGCCGTTGATTGCGCTGAAGTGAACGAACACGTCTTTACCGCCATCTTGGGCTATAAATCCGAAACCTTTTTCATCATTGAACCATTTAACGGTTCCTACAACTTGATCAGACATATCACACTCTTAAAAAAACGCCATTGCTAGCTTTATAAATCCCAACCAAAAGGTTGGATGAAACAGTTACCGCGACTCAAATGATAGCATTAAACCATAAAAAGGAGAAAAATATTTTTTGTTAGGGTGGGAATTGGTTCTCGTTTATGGTGTCACGTCTCGTCTTTTCTGAATGGTCATTTTCAGCCGACAATTGCAATGGGCCTGGTGTAGAATGAATTTGCCCCTAACAGCATTTTAAACAAGCCTAATTCCATAAACCTACCCTTCATAAATGGAAGTGCATGAGCGATCAAGAGAAAACCCTTGCCATGACGGTGTTGATGACTCCGGACATGGCCAATTTTGCCGGTAACGTACACGGCGGGGCGCTGCTGAAATTGTTGGATCAAGTGGCCTATTCCTGTGCGGCCAAATATTGCAAGAACTATGTGGTCACTGCGGCGTTGGATCAAGTATTTTTCAAACAAAATATCAACGTAGGCGAATTGGTGACGTTTTACGCCCGGGTCAATTATGTCGGCCGCTCCTCAATGGAGATCGGTGTTAAGGTTATTGCCGAACATCTACGGACTTATGAGAAACGCCATACCACTTCTTGCTATTTCACCATGGTGGCGATTGATGAACAAGGCAAGCCGATAGAAGTCCCTAGGTTGCAATTGGAAACCGAAGCGGATAAACGGCGTTATGCCGCCGCCGAACTGCGCAAACAATTGCGTCAGGACAGCCTGGAAAAAAGCCGTGCCCTACAAGTGGATCGGGAGGAAGATTTTTAGTGGCCTTCGCAGAAAATTATGAACAACTGCCGTTAAAGGATTTCGCCGAAAAAGCGTATTTGGATTATTCCATGTACGTTATCTTGGATCGCGCCCTGCCGCATATTGCCGATGGCCTAAAACCGGTGCAGCGGCGCATCGTTTATGCCATGTCCGAATTAGGGCTTACGGCTGCGGCAAAATACAAAAAATCCGCCCGCACCGTGGGTGATGTGTTGGGCAAATACCATCCGCATGGTGACTCTGCCTGCTATGAAGCGATGGTGCTGATGGCGCAGAGTTTTTCCTACCGTTATCCGCTCATCGATGGGCAAGGCAATTGGGGTTCGCCGGATGACCCGAAATCTTTCGCCGCCATGCGTTATACCGAATCCCGATTGACCGGTTACGCACAAACATTGCTTAGCGAACTAGAGCAGGGGACGGTGGATTGGACCCATAACTTCGATGGCACCTTGGATGAGCCGTGCCTGTTGTCGGCCCGGTTGCCTAACGTTTTGTTGAATGGGACGATGGGCATTGCCGTAGGCATGGCCACCGATATTCCGCCACACAATTTACGGGAAGTGGCGGCGGCTTTAATTCATTTGTTGGATCACCCTGAATGCCCGTTGAACACCTTGATGACGTTTATCAAAGGCCCCGATTACCCGACTTCGGCGGAAATCATAACGCCTGCCGATGATCTGGAAAGGTTATACCGATTGGGTCTGGGTTCCATAAAAATGCGGGCGGTCTATGAGCTGGAAGAAGGCAATATTGTGATAACGGCGTTGCCTTATCAGGTTTCAGGCAGCAAGTTGCAAGAACAGATAGCCGCGTTGATGTTGGCAAAAAAGCTGTCGATGGTCGAAGACATGCGTGATGAATCAGACCATGAAAACCCTACTCGCATCGTGCTTATGCCTAAATCCAGACGCATCGATGCCGACGCCGTGATGTCGCATTTATTCGCTACCACGGATCTGGAAAAAAGCTACCGGGTCAACCTGAACATGATCGGACTGGACGGCAGGCCGCAAGTCAAGGGCTTGTGCGCCATCTTGGGCGAATGGTTGGCGTTTCGGACTGAAACGGTCCGGCGCCGTTTGCAGCATCGGTTAGATAAGGTCTTAGTGCGCCTGCATGTGCTGGCGGGGTTGTTGATCGCTTACCTGAACATTGACGAAGTGATCGCGATTGTCCGCAATGAAGACAAGCCTAAACCGGCGCTGATGGAACGGCTCGGCTTAACCGATATCCAGGCGGAAGCCATTTTGGAGTTAAAGCTGCGGCATCTGGCCAAACTGGAAGAGATGAAAATCCGTGGCGAACAAAATGACTTGGAGCATGAGCGGGACGGTTTGGAGCAAACCTTGGCTTCCAAGGAACGCCTCAACCAGTTGATTAAAAACGAATTGAATGCCGATGCCGAACAGTACGGCGATGCTAGGAAATCGCCGTTGGTTGCCCGTGAAGTCGCCAAAACCCTGCAAACGGCGGCCTTGGTGGTTAACGAACCCATGACCGTGATTTTGTCCGAAAAGGGCTGGATCCGTGCCGCTAAAGGCCATGATTTCGATGTCGAAAGCTTAAATTACCGCTCAGGCGATGGCTTTTTAGGCGCCATTAAATGCCGTTCCACACAACCGCTTTATGTTTTTGATTCAACCGGTAGGGTTTATACCACCACGGTGCATGACCTGCCTTCGGCGCGAAGCCAGGGCGAGCCGTTGACCGGTCGGTTGAATCCCCCGGCAGGGGCGTTATTCAGGCATTTGTTGGCGGGTAGCCCGGATGACGGGTTGTTGTTGGCAACGGATTGGGGTTATGGTTTTCGGATCAGGGTCGCTGACTTGTCGGCCAAAGGTAGGGCGGGCAAGTCGGTGATGAACGTGCCAGAAGGCGCTAGGTTGATGAATCCGCTGCCGCTGCCGACTGAGCATGAAGGTGTGGCCATAGCGACGTTACAAGGCCGGTTGTGGGTATTTCCAGCTAATGAATTGCCTATTTTGGTAAAAGGGAAGGGCAACAAAATGATGCAGCTGAACCCGGCGGATTTAATGTCAGGTAAGGATAAAATCGTTGCTTGGACGCGGATATCGCCATCAAATAAATTAAAAATCATCTCAGGCAAGCGGGTGCTGACGCTGAAACCGTCCGACCTGGCGCACTATTCCGGTGCCCGTGGCAAAATAGGTATAGCCTTGCCGAAGGGTTTCCAGCGCGTCGATAGTTTGATCCCGGAAGATTCTTAAACAGGCCCAATTTTTCAAATTTAAACAAACGGTTATGCCGTTGCAAAAAGCCGTTAAAGCAGCCTTGGCCTGGTTCCATCCCCTTAAATTCCGGTTCACTTTGCCGCCCTTCCTAACCTAAGTTTGGCGGTTTTTTTCATCCCCATTCTTAAATTATGTCTTTAACAAGCCATGGTCGTCGATTGATTTCCCTATGGGCGAATTGGAGCCTCCAACATCCATTGGTTGTGTTGACGTTGACGGTTTTTTTCTCATATTTGGCATGGGAATACACCGCCGCAAATCTTACGGTCAACACGGACACCGCAGAATTGGTGGCCCCGGAGTCCCCTTTCCAACAAAACCGACGGAGATTTGAACATCAGTTTCCGCAAGAATTAAGGACACTGCTGTTGCTGGTCAAAGCGGGCACCCCTGAACTGACCAGGGCGGCCACGAAACGTTTGGAGCGCTTGCTTAGGGCCGATAGCGAACATTTTGTATCGGTATATCTTCCTGAAAACAATGCGTTTTTTGAAAAAAATGGCCTGCTTTACTTAGAAACCCAAGAATTGCGGGATTTATCCGACACGTTTTCGCAGGCCCAGCCATTTATAGGCAGAATTTACCAAGAACCCAGTTTAGGCGGTTTTTTTTCAATAGTTGAAGACGCCCTAAGCCACACAGAAGCTGGCCAGGATTTACCGGTCGATGCGACGAGCATTTTTAACCAAGTTTCATTTGCCCTGAACCACGCGCTTAACAGCCAAATCAGGCCGTTGTCCTGGCAGGGTTTAATCGCCGACAAGCCATCTATGGCGGATAACCGTGGCTGGATTTTGGTCAAGCCCAAATTTGTTTACGCAAAAATACGTCCGGCGGAAGATTCCATTAATGCCATCCGTGCTATGGAGAAGCGGATCCAAGACCCTAATTTGCCGCCCGTAAAAGTGTTAATCACAGGGGAAACGGGGTTGGAAGATGATGAAATAGCCGGCATGGGTTCGGGCACTTTCACCGCCAGCATTTTTTCGGTGGTGGCGGTGCTAGGTATTTTATTGCTGGCCTACCGTTCGGTTTTTCTTACCCTATCAACCTTGATCACACTGGCTTTAGGGATAGTGTTTAGCGGCGCGTTCGCGGCCGTGTCGGTAGGTGACCTGAATTTGATTTCAGTCGCTTTTGCCGTTTCCAATATTGGCTTGGGCGTCGAATACTCGCTCCATTATGGTTTGCGTTATCGTGATTACATGCTGAACAATTGCAGCAAAATAAAGGCGTTACGGAGTGCTTTGGTGGCGACCAGTCCGTCCTTGTTGCTTTGTGCGGCAACCACGGCCATAGGCTTGTATGCCTTTATTCCAACCGATTATGAAGGGGTGTCTGAATTGGGGTTATTGGCGGGCACCAGTTTGTTTATCTGCTTGTGCGTGACTTTAATGGTGTTGCCGGCATTATTGAGGTTTCTGCCTGCGCCTAACGGGAGAGATCGTTCAACTGCCAACCCTAAGCCTGGGCTGGTTGATCTGATCTCTAAAAAACTGGCGGGACTGACTCTGCATTATGCCAAGCCCATTGCCTTGGTTACATTGGTTTTGGCCATCCTATCCTCTGTTTTGATCACCCGGGTGCAAACGGATTTTAACCCCATCAATTTACGCGATCCGAATTCGGAATCCGTGGTCGCTTTCAAGGAGTTAATCAAAAATAAAAATACCACGCCGATGACGTTGACCGTGATCACCCAGGACGGCGGGCGGGTTAAAAACATGCAGCAACAATTGGAAAAATTGCCATCCGTTGACAGGACGCTCAGCGTGTTCGATTTTGTGCCCAAGGAACAAGACGAAAAATTGCAAGTTATCGCAGAAATGGCGATGCTGTTGGGTTTTCATGCGCCACGTTTTCCCGCGCTTGAGCTAAACGGCGATTACGTCCCTAGTGTTGCCAAAATGCTTGAAACGATTAACCGGGTCTTGCCTAACAAGACGTCTCCAGCGGAAATTACCGCGCTCGAAAAAGTGAAAACCGAGCTGGAAGGCGTGCTTTTGGAACTTGAGAACCGCCAGGAACCGGATCGAAGCCAATTCGCCGCCAAAATCCAGGCCAGCCTGTTAGGCACGTTGCCGATTGTGATGAATGAATGGTTAACCGGTTTAAATGCGGAACTTATCACCCTGGATAAATTGCCGCCCGAACTGTTACAACGCTGGTTGAGCCAGGAAGGTTGGTACCGCATCCAGATTTTTCCTAAAAATGATCTCAATGATTTGGCCAACTTGGAAGCATTCATCACCCAAGTCCAATCCGTTGCGCCGGACACCACGGATTTGCCCATTATGTATTGGGAATCGATGAAAGAAGTGTTGAAAGCGTTCCAACAAGCGATGGGTATCGCCCTTGTCACGATTGCCGTGGCATTAATGGCAATCCGGCGCAGTGTCACCGATACCTTGTTGATCATGACGCCGCTGATATTGGCCGGATTGTTCACGATGGCCAGCACGGTGTTGACCCAGACGCCGGTCAATTTTGCCAATGTCATCGCCTTGCCTTTGTTATTGGGGTTCGGTGTCGACAATGGCATCCACATGGTTGAAAAACTGCGGCGCTCTTTGTCGGAAGAACAAAACATTTACCAGTCCAGCACCGCCCGGGCCATGTTTTACGGCGCCTTGACCACGAGTTCAAGCTTTGGCGGTTTGGCTTTTTCGCCCCACCAAGGGATTGCCAGCATGGGGTTGGTGATTACCGTGGGCATTTTTTGGATAGTGACTTGTACTTTTGTGGTTTTGCCGGCCTTAGGCAAACTGGTGTTAAAACCCCCAAGGTAGCCTGTTTTTTTGGTCAAATGGCCAACGCCGGAATGCCAAAGAAAATTATGGCTTGAAAAAAAATTGTTTTCAGCCATAATGCTCAATCTTTGGCCTCAGCAGGCTCAAACTTAATGGTGATCGTGCCGGTTCTTCCGCAACGATACGCCGCGAACCCCGCCAGGCCCGGAAGGGAGCAACGGTAGCGGCAGATTCGTGTGCCGGGATGCGGCTGGTGCGATCGCCGCCCAACTATCCCTACTTCAGCCCATCATGAAGTATCAGGTTCTTGCCCGAAAGTGGCGTCCCCATAATTTCACTGAAGTCGTCGGACAAGAACACGTCGTCCAATCATTGGTCAATGCGTTACGGCATGGCCGCCTCCATCATGCCTATCTGTTTACCGGTACCCGCGGCGTTGGTAAAACAACATTAGCCCGGGTTCTGGCTAAAGCCTTTAATTGTGAAAATCTCCGGGATTTCAATCCTTGTGGCGAATGCCCTGTGTGCAGGGAATTGGACGAAGGCCGGTTTTTGGATTTGATCGAAGTCGATGCCGCCTCGCGAACCAAGGTAGAAGACACCCGTGATTTGCTGGATAACGCCCAGTATGCCCCTAGCCGTGGCAGATACAAAGTCTACCTCATTGATGAGGTGCACATGCTCTCAGGCCACAGTTTCAACGCCCTGTTGAAAACCCTAGAAGAGCCCCCGCCCCATGTCAAATTTCTGCTGGCAACGACTGACCCGCAAAAAATACCCGTGACGGTCTTGTCACGCTGCTTGCAATTTAACCTGAAACGGTTATCGCCCCGGCAAATTTTTGGGCAAATGGCGCACATCCTTGAATGCGAGGAAATAAGTTTTGAACCCGCCGCGTTAAACTTGCTGTCACGCGCAGCCGACGGCAGTATGCGGGATGGGTTGAGTTTGCTTGACCAGGCCATTGTTTATGGCGCCGGGCAAATTAACTTACATGATGTCCAAGCCATGTTGGGCACCGTCCCAAGCCCGCCGGTCGAGGGCTTGCTGAAAGCGTTGGCGGCTGGGGATGCTGAGGCGGCTTTTGCCAAAATTGAAGAAATTTCCAGTTTTTCCATTGATTTTGCCCAAGTGTTGGAGCAATTATTGCTGAAACTGCATAATCTAGCCTTGCGCCAACTGATACCGTCGGCTCTTGGAGATGAGGATGATGAGTTGGGTACGGTGGGGTTTTCCGGTTTGTTCACGCCCGAAGACCTCCAACTTTTTTACCAAATAGCCTTGGTGGGTAGGCGTGATTTAGAATGGGCACCCGATCCCCGGAGTGGTTTTGAGATGCTGATACTGAGGATGATGGCGTTTAAACCGGCTGTGGTAAATGGCATTGGCGCCGCCGCGGCCAGCGGAAATAATCAAGGGCTTGCTGCCGCAGACAAGCGGGCGCCGCCAGAACAACAGTTGGCTCCTGATGCATCCGCGATGACCGGGGATTGGGCGGCGATGATTTCGGCAATGAAGCTGGAGAGTTTTACCAAGCAATTGGCCATTAACTGCATGTTGGAAAAAATGGACGGCCAAGCTTGCGTGCTGATGCTTGATGCCGCCCATCAAAGCTTAATGACGCCAAAGCGGGTAGATAAATTGCAGAGCGCCTTGCAAACCTATGTTGGAAAACCCATAAAATTAACCATAACTACTACCCATAAGCCCGCCTTAGATACGCCTGCTCTGCAAGCGCTTAGAAAGAAGGAGGGGCACCAACAGGCGGCGGTCGACGCCATTCATTCAGACCCTCAGATAATAGCCTTGCAAGAGCAATTTGACGCAAGGGTTTTACCCGGCTCGATAGAGCCTATAGGGCCATCACAATAACAGGAGATCATCATGAAAAACCCGTTAGGCGCATTAATGCAGCAAGCACAAAAAATGCAGGAGGACATTAAAAAAGTCCAGGACGAAATAGCCGCAATGGAGGTGCAAGGGGAGTCCGGCGGCGGCTTGGTGACCATTATCATGAATGGGAAGCGTGCAGCCAGAAAAGTCACGATTGATGATTCGTTATTGGCGGAAGATAAGGACATGCTGGAGGACTTGGTGGCCAGCGCCATCAATGACGCTGTCAATAAAGTGGCAAAAATGAAAAAAGATAAGCTATCTGAAGTGACCGCAGGTTTTCCTATGCCGCCTGGATTCCAAATGCCTTTTTAACATGCATAAAAACGGACTTTTGGGCCAATTGATCCAGAATTTATGTTGCTTGCCGGGAGTGGGTCCGAAAACGGCCCAACGCATGGCTTTCAGTATCTTGCAACGAAACCGTGTTGGCGGGAAGCGACTCGGGGAAGTGTTATTGGAGGCCATAGAAAAAATCGGTTATTGCCAACAATGCCGCACCTTAACGGAAAGCGAAGTCTGTGAATTTTGTCAAGACCGGGCGCGGGATAATGCTTGTATTTGCGTGGTGGAAAACCCTTCCGATGTTTGGCTGGTCGATCAAGCCACTGAATTTAAGGGAAGGTATTTTGTATTGCATGGCCGCCTATCACCGTTAGACGGTATAGGTCCGGACGATCTAGGTTTAGACCTATTGGCACAAAGGTTATCTGGAGCAGAGGTAAGTGAGCTCATCTTGGCGACAAATTCAACTGTTGAGGGAGAGGCGACGGCTTTTTTCATCAGCGGATTGGCCAGGAAATATGGCGTTAAAGCCAGTAGGATTGCCCACGGCGTTCCAATGGGCGGGGAGTTGGAATTCATCGATAGCGGAACCTTGGCCCATGCGTTCAACGGCCGGAAAGAGATTTAACTTAAATCACGAGGAAAAACGATGGCGGATTGCTTGTTCTGTAAAATGGTGACGGGTGCCATTAAGCCCGATGCCGTATATGAAAATGATCAAGTATTGGCGTTTAGGGATATTAATCCGCAAGCGCCCGTGCACGTTTTGGTAATACCCAAAAAACATATACCGACCCTCAACGATCTTGACGATACTGATCTGGCGGGGGCCTTGATGCAGGCCGTTATTGCCATCGCCAAGCAACTGGATTTATCTGAAAGTGGATATCGGACGGTGGTTAATTGCAATAAACAAGGCGGGCAAGAAGTCTATCATTTGCACCTGCACTTGTTAGGTGGCAGGCAAATGCATTGGCCTCCCGGTTAATCGCTATCAAGTCAAACCCCGCTTTTCCCTGAAACCTACTAACCGAATTTTCAACCCAGCCAAGCAAGAAGGGCGGGTTGATGGTTATTAGGCGTTTGTAGCCAAATGCGCTCCCATCTGAACCGCCAGTTTGCTTGCCCCCCCCCTTAAACTATGCCCCTAAAAATCGCCCTAGCCCAACTTAACCTCATGGTGGGTGACATTCAGGCCAACGCCAGAACCATCATTGCAGCCGCCTGCCACTCAAAAGAACGGTTAGCCGCAGATCTGGTTTTATGTTCCGAATTATCAGTCACGGGGTATCCCGCAGAAGACCTGTTGTTGCGGCGGGATTTTGTCAGGCAGGCCAGACAGGCGGTCACTGAAATTGCCAAACATTCGCCAACAAGATTGGACCTAGTGATTGGTTTTCCAGAAATGGATGAAATGGGAAACTTATTCAATTCCGCGGCCGTACTCCGAAATGGAAAGGTATTGGTATGTTACCGAAAAATGGCTTTGCCTAATTACGGTGTTTTTGATGAGCGACGCTATTTTAAAGCGGGGGCACAAACCTGTATCTTTAAGCTGAAGGACACACTCATGGGTTTGGCCATTTGTGAAGACGTTTGGCGGCCAGGTATTTTGGCGAACAATAAAAAAGACGGCGCAGAGTTGGTGCTGGTGTTGAACGCGTCCCCTTTTCACGCCGCTAAGATGCAGCAACGGGAGGACATAGTGGTCAATCAAGCGCGGGAATTAGAGCTGTCCGTCATTTACGTCAACCAAGTGGGGGGTCAAGATGAATTGGTGTTTGATGGCGCCTCGTTTGCCGTGGATCATTTGGGTGAAGTGGTGTTCCGGGCTGAGGAATTTAAAGAACAATTAGGCTTGGTCGAATACACAGATAAAAAATTACAAAAAACGAATTGTGCGCCGTTTTACAACGAAATTTCTAGCGAGTACCAAGCCTTAGTGTTGGGCATAAGGGATTATGTGGCAAAGAATGGCTTCCAAGGAGCTATTTTGGGTTTGTCAGGCGGGGTGGATTCAGCGTTGGTTTTAGCATTGGCCGTGGATGCGTTGGGTGAAAAACAGGTCACGGCCGTATTAATGCCCTCACGCCATACCCTAGAAATGAGCATGGAAGATGCTATTAGTGAAGCGGATGCTTTAGGCGTCAAGCGCCATATTATTCCCATTGAACCGGCGGTGGCCGCTTTCACTGAATTGTTGGAACCGGTATTTGCCGGTACCCGCCCGGACACAACCGAAGAAAACATACAAGCCCGATGCCGTGGAATAATCCTTATGGCTTTATCTAACAAGCTGGGGGGGTTGTTGTTGACGACAGGCAATAAAAGTGAAATGAGCGTGGGTTATGCGACGTTGTATGGCGATATGGCCGGTGGTTTTGCCCCCATCAAGGACGTGCCCAAGCTATTGGTTTACAAATTAGCCCGTTATCGTAACAGCATAACCAGGGTCATTCCCGAAAGAGTTTTAACGCGCCCCCCTTCAGCGGAGTTGGCGCCTGACCAACGTGATGAAGATTCATTGCCCCCTTATAAAATGCTGGATCCGATTTTAGAAAAATATGTGGAGCATGACCAATCGGTTTCAGAAATTATTGCCGCAGGTTTTGAGCCGGATGATGTGTTGCAGGCAATTCGCCTAGTCGACAGAAGCGAATACAAACGAAGGCAGTCCCCGCCGGGGATAAAAATTACGCCTAAAGCTTATGGTCGGGATAGGCGCTACCCGATAACGTCCGGGTATAGGGGCGATAAAGCAGAGGATAGCCTTTAGGAAACCTAAAAGAATTAACCAAACATTAACCACATCTGAATAATAATCGGCAGTAAACCAAAACACTACTATACTTTTCAAGAGAATAAAGGCCTTACTATGGGTTTCTAACGACAACATCCGTTATCCGGCCATTTTTATTGTTCCGGTGCGGCCGAGGGAAGAGACCGATAATAGGGTGGTGACGCCATGTTTATCAAACGGGTTTTGAAATTTTGGATAGGCTAATTGTTGCAGTTTTTATAGGTACCACATGAATTGGTTAAATCGAAAGCAAAATGCTGTTTTGGGTATTGATATCAGCACGGCCGCAGTAAAAATATTGGAACTCAGTCGGTTTGGGAACCGCTTCAAGGTTGAAAGCTATGCCGTGGCGCCGTTGGCAAAGGAAACGATAGAGGAGAAAAATTTTACTAATATAGATTTGGTGGCTGACAGCATCAAATCCGCATTGAAAATGTCAGGGACTAAGCTAAAACAGGCGACGGTTGCGGTTTCGGGTTCTGCGGTAATGACTAAGATCATTGCTATAGAAGCCGCTCTGAGCGAAGCAGAAATGGAAGAGCAGATAATGATCGAAGCGGATCAGTATGTGCCTTATGCGTTGGAAGATGTTAATTTTGATTTTGAGGTTCAGGGTATCAGTGAAAGTAACCCGGAAATGGTTGATGTACTGCTGGTGGCTTCTAGGCGTGAGAACGTTGAAAATCGGGTTGAAGCCCTTGCTAGGGCCGGTTTGAAAACTCAAATAGTCGATGTCGAAGCCTTTGCAATGGAGCATGCATTTACCCTTCTCACCGATCAGTTTGCAGATTCAATTGATGGTCAAACGGTTGGCATTGTCGATATGGGCGCAA
The DNA here is from genome assembly GCA_002299495.1 of Methylococcaceae bacterium UBA659. Classification (GTDB taxonomy): domain Bacteria; phylum Pseudomonadota; class Gammaproteobacteria; order Methylococcales; family Methylomonadaceae; genus Methylovulum. Next base: position 19,082 of record DBNZ01000195.1, on the reverse strand, counting down.
CCGTCACGACTTTAAATGTTTTGTACGATGGACGCAGCGTTTACACCAGGGAACAAAGTTTCGGGGGTAAGCAATTAACTGAAGAAATCCAGCGTCGATATGGCTTGTCTTATGAGGAAGCAGGGCTTGCAAAAAGGCATGGTGGATTGCCAGACAGCTATGTATCTGACGTGCTTGACCCTTTCAAAAGGGCTATGGTGCAGCAAGTTCAAAGGTCACTTCAGTTTTATAGTTCATCCAGCACCAACGTTGGCGTGGATAGAATAATCTTGGCCGGAGGGTGCGCTGCGATACCTGGTATAGAACAATGGGTGGAAAAAACCTTGGCCATCCCCGTTTACATTGCTAACCCATTCGTAAATATGATGCTATCAAACAAAGTAAAGCCACATTTGATCAGTAATGACGCTCCGGGACTCATGATTGCTTGCGGTTTGGCGATTAGGAGTTTTGATTAATGGCAAAAATTAATTTACTCCCCTGGCGAGAGGCATTGCGCCAGCAGAAAAAGAAGGATTTTTTCAACATTATCCTACTAGGAATGCTGGTTACCGGTTTACTTATGGGGTTAGTCCACATGTTTATGGCCGGGAGGATTGACCATCAACAAACCAGGAATAAAAAGTTAGCATCTGAAATCGCCCTACTCGACAAAAAAATTGTAGCCATCAACAGCATCGAAGAGAAAAAATCAAAATTGCTCTCAAAGATTGAAGTGATAACAAAACTGCAAAAAAGCCGGCCAGAAATCGTCCATTTATTTGATGAAATTCCAAAATTAGTCCCTGATGGCATCCACTTAATAAAATTTACCCAGGTTGGGAAAGACCTAACATTTGAAGGTAAGTCTCAATCGAATGCTAGAGTTTCTGCTTTCATGAACGCCATAGAAGCATCTGCTTGGTTGCATCAACCAAAACTGGACGTCATTAAAGCCCCCGAAAAAGACCAAGAAAGTATCACCAGTGATTTTGTTTTAAGAGCCAAATTAGGAGATGAAGAAGAGCAGGCTGATACTCAAAAAGGAGCTCTTGCCACAGGAAAAAAACCAAAGCCGGCCAGAAGGGGTGAGTAATGAACCTATCCGAAATTAATTGGGACCTAAACGCTTCGGGTACTTGGCCAACTCCGGTCAAGGCCGCTGTTACCGGGATCATTTGTTTATTGATGGCAGGGGGGTGGTTTTACCTCGACACCCTTACGCAAATCAACGATCTTGACGTGGCCACCCAGCAAGAAACAAGCTTACGTCAGGAGTTCGAGCAAAAGCAAAATAAAGCCATCAATCTGGAAGATTACGAAATACAACTGACGCAAATAGAAGCTGAATTATTCGAAATGATTCGGCAAATGCCCACTAGGGAAGAAGTTGCCAGTCTGTTGATTGATATTTCGCAAATGGGTTTGGCCAATGGTCTCGAATTTAGGCTGTTTAAACTTCAACCTGCTATCCAAAAAGAGTTTTATTCTGAATTACCCATCAGCATAGAAGTGATAGGCAAGTACGATGAATTAGGTGTTTTTGTGAGTGGTCTCGCTGCCTTACCCAGAATTGTGACGGTCCATGATGTAAAAATAGAACCATTTGATGGCGAATCAAGCAATAAAAAGGAAAACCAACCATCAGTAGTGGATGAGTTGTTAATGAGAGCGACCATAAAAACCTATAACGAAAGCCAGGTGTCATCTTCCCCTGTGGGTAAAAGTAAAGCGAAAAGGGTTAGTAAATGATCATAAGACCAATGACGCCTAGTAAGTCCATGATGTGCATATTCAAGTTAATCCCCTTCCTTTTAAGCATCTTATTGATGGCCTGTGAAAACAATTCAACTTCCGATTTGGACAAATATATTCAACAGGTGAAGGCAAGGCCAAAAAAACCTTTAGAAAAATTGCCTGATTTCAAATTGCCTGATGCCTTCACTTATCAACCTGGGATTTTAAGGGATCCTTTTAATCCGGTTAAAGATTCGGACCAACGACAAAATATGGACATTTTTGTGGGCAATGGCATAAGGCCTGATTTTCGTCGCCGCAAGGAAGCATTAGAGGCTTTTCCGTTGGATGCATTAAAAATGGTCGGAACCGTAGTGATGGGTTCAAAATTGTGGGGGCTGGTGAAAGCCGCTGACAAAACAATCCATCGCGTACAGGTTGGAAATTATATGGGTAAAAATTATGGCAAGATCTTGCAAATCAGCACGGATAAAATGGAATTGATAGAAATTGTCCCGGATAAACCTGGCACATGGCGGGAGCAACAAACTACATTGGCTTTGGCAGAGTGATTTAGAGGATAAAAAATGAGCGTTACCTATTTTGGCATTGTGTTGAAAAAGATCAGGCAGATACCGTCACTGCTGGGGTTAAGCATTATGCTTTTTGTATCATGCGCCGCGCTGGTCAAAGCGGATGAACTGGCTATTTCAGGTTTAAATGTGGGTCAATTGCCGGGGGGTAAAGTCCAAATTGAACTGGAAATGAACGGGTTGGCCGTCCTCCCTAAAGTGTTTCAGACCCATAATCCAGCAAGGATTGCACTTGATTTTGTGGGCGTTAAAAACCAGCTAGATAGAAAAATCTATCCAGTTAACCGAGGGCCCGCCAGCAACATATACATCGCTGAAACTAATGAAAGGGTCAGGGTTGTGGTGAATATGTATGAATCCACGAACTTTGAAACCAAGGTACAGGGAAACAAGGTCTTGTTAATATTGAACCGAACCACCCAGCCTTCTTTTGCGGGCAATACCCAAACCAGAAAGCCCGCCGCCGCATCCAGGCCTGGACCTACGGTTGGCGCCAGCCCCGCCATTTCCACATTATTGCCCATCCAATCAATCAGTGGTTTTGATTTTAAACGGGGTGAAAAAGGGCAGGGGCGGATTTTGGTTTATTTGGCCAACCCTAATACCGTAGTTAATGCCAAGGAAGACAGTGGAAAAGTTATCGTAAGTTTTCTGAATACTCAGTTATCAACAAACTTATCACGGCGTTTAGACGTTTCGGAATTTGCAACGCCGGTTAGGTTCATTGATACAGAAACTACGGCAAAGGAAACCAGAATTACCGTTACTCCCCAGAACAACCTTTATGACTATTCTGTATTCCAATCGGAAGGGTTGCTGACCATAGAATTTACGCCATTGACTACCGAAGAAAAACTGGCTAGGGAAAGGGCGGGGCCGAAATATACTGGGGAACGGTTGTCGTTGAACTTCCAAGACATAGAAATCCGCAGCGTTATTTCCATATTGGCTGAATTTACCGGACAAAATGTGGTGGCGGGGGACGACGTAACGGGGACTATTACCCTAAAGTTGGATGATGTGCCTTGGGATGAAGCATTGGACTTTATTATGATGACCAAGGAACTGGGTAAATTTGAAACCGGAAATGTTACATTAATTTCACCTTTAGATAAGATTAAAGATTATAAGGAAAAGCAACAAGAGGCTGAAAAAGCGGTGGAGCAGTTAGAGCCGCTACTGACGGAATACATCAAAATCGACTATGCAAAAGCCGATGATTTTAGGAACCTGTTGTTCGGTTATGATTCCAGCGGTGTGGGTAGTTGCGTAAGGTTAACCCGAATGGACATAAATGCGGTCGGTGGTGGTGG
>DBNZ01000195.1:13274-15075 GCA_002299495.1 Methylococcaceae bacterium UBA659 | reverse complement strand
GGTATGGGCGGTATGGGGGCAAATCAACAGCAAAACCCTTTAAATAATCCGATGCAACAAATACAGGCTGACATACGCGCTCGGGAAGAAGAGGGCAAAACCGATAAATTTTCTTTGTTGTCCGCCCGTGGTTCAGCCGTGGTTGATTCAAGGACTAACACCTTAATTATCCGCGAGACGGCTAAGAGACTGGACGATGTAAAAAAACTAATACGATTGTTAGATGTTCCTGTGCGTCAGGTAATGATTGAAGCTAGAATTGTCATTGCCCAAAATACCTTTTTTAAGGAGTTGGGCGTGAAATTCGGCGTGGCAAAAAACCGCCAAGCCGGTGACGCCCAGTTTGGTTTGGGCGGTCCAGGCACACAGGGGAACATGGAGACTGTGACTTTCAATAATGGCGTTGCTACGGTGACTCCAGCTAATGTAGAGCTTAATGATATGTTGGTTGATTTGGGTGCTGCGGCGGCTACAGGGTCACCTTATGGCGCATTAGGCATGACATTGGTTAAAGGTGCCGATTATGTATTGAATTTAGAATTGTCCGCACTGCAAGATGAGAATAGGGGTGAGGTCATATCCAACCCTAGAGTGATGACATCTGACCGTTGTCTTGCCGTTATCGCGCAAGGTCAACAGATCCCTTATTTGTCATCCAGCGGTAACCTTGGTACCAATACCGTTTTTGTAGACGCGGTCTTACAATTAGGGGTTTTACCCCAAATAACCCCAGGAGGCAGTGTTATCATGGGTTTGTTCATTACAAAAAATGATTTGGGTGAAGTTGTGACTTTAGCGGGGGACAGGCTCATCGATAAACGGGAGCTTCGTACTAGCGTTCATGTTAGGGATGGCGAAACGGTTGTTTTAGGCGGTGTTTTTGAAAACATAAGAGAAGTCGAGACCAACAAAATTCCATTTTTTGGTGATTTACCAGGTGTAGGTTTCTTGTTTAGAAGAGATGCTAACCAGGACGATAAAAGGGAATTGTTGATTTTTATTACCCCAAAAATCAGTCAAGAGAGTTCGGCTTTGAACTAAAAGCTTTTACCCTGCTTAATTTCAAGGGGGCGCTAAGCCCCCTTTTGTATTTATAAGAAATATCCAACAATGGTGGGTTTGACAGAAACAATAATGGATGAATTGGAGAATATATTTCTAGTAGGTTTAATGGGCGCTGGAAAAACGACTATTGGCAGACAGTTGGCAAAAACTTTAAGATGGCCGTTTTATGATAGCGACAAAGCGATAGAGGAAAGGACAGGAGTCGATATCTCGACCATTTTTGAGTTTGAAGGTGAAGGCGGATTTAGGGATCGTGAGGAAAAAATGATCCTGCAATTAACACAATTAAGAGGTATTGTCCTGGCTACCGGTGGCGGGGTTGTGATCCGTGAAAAAAATCGAAACCTATTAAAGAAAAATGGCTTTGTGGTTTATTTGCAATGTTCCATTGATAAAATTCTTGAGCGTACAAAACATGATTTACAGCGCCCTCTGTTACAAACGGATAATCCTCGGGGTCGTTTGGAAACATTATTGTTACAGCGGGAGCCGCTATATTTTACGGCTGCCGATTTGATCGTCGATACAGGCAGTCTGCAAAGTAAAGAAGTTGTTGTACAGATAATCAATGCTTATAAAGCTATGAGAAATAGTTAATGAAAAAATTAGTGGTTGAGTTAAAAGAGCGCAGTTACCCAATCTACATTGGTTCTGGTTTAATCGCCAAGGCAGAATTGCTATCTGAACGGATTAAATCGAAGCAAGTCCTTGTTGTGACAAATACCACCATTGCCCC
>DBNZ01000195.1:0-12893 GCA_002299495.1 Methylococcaceae bacterium UBA659 | reverse complement strand
TCCTGTTACCCGACGGTGAGCAATACAAAACCTTGGCATCGGCCATGCTGATTTTTGACAAATTACTCAGTTGTCGTTTTAGTCGAAATGCCACGCTCATTGCATTAGGGGGCGGGGTAATGGGAGACTTGGTTGGCTTTGCGGCCGCTTGTTACCAGCGTGGCGTTCCTTTCATACAAATTCCAACAACGCTTCTCGCTCAAGTAGATTCATCCGTTGGAGGTAAAACAGGGGTTAACCATCCCTTAGGTAAGAATATGATCGGCGCTTTCCACCAACCGCAGGCGGTCATTGCCGATACAGATGTTTTAAACACATTGGATGATAGGCAATTATCCGCAGGATTAGCGGAGGTAATAAAATATGGGTTGATTAGAGATTATGAATTTTTTATGTGGTTGGAACAAAATATGGCGGCGTTGCTGGCCAAAGATAAGGATGCTTTAGCTTATGCAATCGAGCGTTCTTGTCAAAATAAAGCCCAAATAGTTTCTGAAGATGAACAAGAGTCAGGCATAAGGTCAATATTGAATTTGGGCCATACCTTCGGTCATGCCATAGAAACAGGCATGGGCTATGGTGAGTGCTTGCATGGTGAGGCCGTGGCCATTGGTATATGTCAAGCCGCTGATTTATCGAAACGGATCGGATGGCTGACGGATGCCGATGTGGAAAGGATAATGACCCTATTAACATCAGCAAGACTGCCAGTTAAACCGCCTAAAACATTGGATGCTGATCGGTTTTTAGAGTTAATGTCAGTGGATAAGAAAAATGTCGATGGTGATATTAGGGTCATTTTGCTTGAAAAAATAGGCCAGGCATCATTACCGGTATGCGTTGGGCATGTGCTATTGAAAGCAACATTACAACAATACGGCAGGCAGTAAATATCCCTAGCATGATGCAACAAACGATATCGCCTGATGACTACCCCTTGGTCAGCAAGGAACGCTCAGAAAAATTAGATTTGCTGGTTCATCTGATTGCCAATTCTAATCAACCGATACTGGTATTAGGCCCTAAAGGTGTAGGTAAAACAAAACTGTTTGAAATTTTATTAGATCGAAAAAAAAACGCCTGGCATTGTTTTTTTATTACAGTCGATACCAGAACAACCTGTGAAGCTATCCTTGCAGAGACTCGCCCGCCTACTGGAATGGAAAGCGGTGATGTTTTGCAAAAGCACATGGCCCCACTAAATCCCCAAGAGAAGTCATTGTTAATAATCGATAATGCTGGTCTGCTCCCGCCCGGGGAGATTTCGCGGGTGTTAGAGCATGTGTATGCAAATTCGACCCTAAGAGCCGTTTTAGCAATGACCCCCGATGAATTGTTCATAAAAAATCGGACGGATGATCTGGTTGATGACTGCTATGTCATTGAGTTATCTACGCTCACAAAAAAACAATGTGGTGATTTTTTGCGGAAACTGGCCATCCAATCACAGTTTCGGTTGCCGCCGAAACACATTTCTGATCATATGGTCGAATCTGTTTATTTAGAAAGCCAAGGTATTCCAGGTAACATAATGGGCATATTGACCCAATTGGCGCATACGAAAAAAATCGATTATGCGCCTTGGGCGTTAATTGCCACAACCATTGTATTGGTGGCTATTGCATTGGCTGTGCAATGGCTAAGTGGCAATAGTCCATTAAATGGGCTGTAAACTATTTTTCCTAATCATAAAGCCTAACCCAGCCTAACCTAACCCATGCCGCCCTTACAAAACGATATTTTTCTTAAAGCGCTATTAAAACAACCTATTTCCAGGACGCCAGTTTGGATGATGCGTCAAGCAGGACGATACTTGCCTGAATATCGTCAATTGAGGGAACAGGCAGGTAGTTTTATGAACCTCTGCAAAAACCCTGATTTGGCTTGCGAAGTGACTTTGCAGCCTTTGCGCCGATTTGCCTTTGACGCGGCAATTTTGTTTTCAGATATCCTGACCATACCCGATGCTATGGGTTTAGGCCTTTATTTTACCGAAGGGGAAGGGCCAAAATTTCAGCGTCCTGTGAAAACATCCGCCGATATCGATCGTTTGCCAGTACCTGACCCGGAAGTGGAGTTGCGGTATGTAATGGACGCGGTCCGCTTGATCAGAAAAAATTTGCAAGGGAGCGTGCCATTGATCGGCTTTTCAGGCAGTCCTTGGACGCTAGCGGCTTACATGGTAGAGGGCGGCGGCAGTAAAAGCTTCCAAACAGTAAAAGGACTTATGTATGGGCAACCAAAGCTCATGCACTCATTGCTGGATAAATTAGCGCGGGCAGTGGCGGCTTATTTGAATGCCCAAATCGCGGCGGGGGCGCAGGCGGTCATGTTGTTCGATACCTGGGGCGGGCTTTTGACCACCGAGGACTACCAAAAATTTTCTTTATATTATGCTAGACAACTGAGAAGCTTATTGGTCAGCGAAGTGGATGGTCGGCGTATACCCAGTATTTGGTTCACCAAAGGCGGCGGGCTGTGGTTGGAGAGCATGGCCGATGCCGGTTTCGATGCCCTTGGACTGGATTGGCAAACCGATTTGGCCATGGCCCGCGCCAGAGTAGGCCATAAGGTGGCGTTGCAAGGCAATATGGATCCGGCCGTGCTTTATGCGCCACCCGAGGTAATAACCGAAAAAGTGGAAGAGGTTTTGCGAAAATATGGCCAAGGCTCAGGTCACGTCTTTAATTTAGGGCACGGCATCCTCCCCGATATAAACCCGGAACATGTCAAGGCTATGGTCGATGCCATCCACCGCTGCGCCCTCTCTTACCCTCAATAAACAATTTATTCCTATCATGAACCTACCAATCAATCCCTTGCTTGCAATCTGCTTACTGCTAATGGCTGCGAATGTTATTGCTGAAGACATGGTGGTTTATAGAAGCCCTGCTTGCAGTTGTTGTGGCCACTGGATAGATCACGTCAAACAAAACCATTTGACAGTCAAAGAAATTGTGACTGATGACCTTAAATCTATTAAAACACGATACGGCGTCAGCCCCGACTTGTCTTCTTGTCATACTGCGGTAATCGGCGGTTATGTCATAGAAGGACATGTCCCCGCCCGTGATATCAAAAAACTGATTGAATCAAAACCCGACCTGGCCGGATTGACGGTCCCTGGAATGCCGGTTGGCACGCCAGGTATGGAGATGGGCGATAAAAAGGACGCATACGACGTGATAAGTTTTGATCGAAACGGTAACAAAAAGGTATTCGCCCGTTACCGCTAGAACGGCGACTTGTCTATTTGAAGAAAATAGCCGCGCTGATTAGCAGTGCCCCAAGCAGAACTGCCCAAGCCATTTTTTTGTGATTGCTGTCGATACGTTCGCGCAACAAAGTAAGCTCCTGGTTATGCTGCTCCGCCCGATGATGGGAGTGGGCGGCGTTATCCAATGCTTTGTATATTAGGTTGGGAAATTCAGGGATTTGTTCGGTGAGTTCAGGAAAATGCTTTAGCAATTTATTGAACTTGGCCTGCGGCCCCATGCGTTCTTTATACCACTCTTCAAGATACGGTTTGGCAGTCCGCCACAAGTCTAAATCAGGGTATAGCTCACGTCCTAAGCCCTCGATATTGAGCAGGGTTTTCTGCAACAACACCAGTTGTGGCTGTACACCCATGTCAAACCGCCGGGCGGTCTGGAATAGCCGCAACAATAGATGGCCAAAGGAAATGTCTTTTAAAGGTTTTTCAAAAATAGGTTCGCAAACGCTTCGGATTGCCGATTCCAATTCCTCTATCCGGGTAGTGCGGGGCACCCAACCGGATTCGACATGCATTTCTGCGACCTTACGGTAGTCACGGTTAAAAAATGCGATAAGGTTTTCAGCCAGATAATGTTGGTCAAACTTAGACAAACTGCCGACGATTCCAAAATCGATGGCGATATACCCGGCAGGGGGTTCGACAAAGATATTGCCGGGGTGCATATCGGCATGGAAGAAATTATCACGGAAGACTTGGGTAAAGAAAATTTCGACGCCGCGTTCGGCCAGCAACTTGAAATCAACTCCCGCAGCTTTCAATTGCTCAATATCACCAACCGGTATGCCATAAATCCGCTCCATCACCATGATTTTTTGCCGGGTCAATGGCCAATGGACTTCAGGAATATAAATGATTTTTGAGTTCTCAAAATTCCGGCGGATTTTGGCGGCGTTGGCGGCTTCACGGATAAGGTCCAGCTCGTCTAAAGTGGTTCTTTCAAATTCAGCTACCACGTCCATTGGCCTTAAGCGTTTGGCGTCGGGCCAAAATTTTTCCGCCATCCGCGCAAGTTCATACATCAACGCCAGATCTGAATGGATACGACCCTCGATGTCCGGGCGTAAGACCTTGACCACCACTTGTGCGCCTGAATGCAGGGTTGCGGTATGGACTTGGGCAACGGAGGCCGAAGCTAACGGTACGGGGTCAAAGTCGGCAAAGGCTTCGTCTATGGGGATGCCAAGCTCCTTTTCAATGATCGCTTTGGCCACTTCACTACTGAAAGGCGGGACTTTGTCCTGAAGTTTCACCAATTCATCGGCGATGTTTTCCGGCAATAAATCTTTTCGGGTCGATAAGGCTTGGCCAAATTTAACATAAATGGGGCCAAGTTCCTCCAAGGCTTCCCTGATCCGAACTCCCGGGGGTTCGGATTTTTTGTCTAGCCAGTAATAGGGCGAAAACACCAGCAGAAAACGGATTGGTCGGAATAAATGGGTTTGCAGGACGATTTCGTCCAGTCCGTGAATGACCAATACCCAGCTTATGTGGATCAGGCGGAATAAAATTTTGGGGTTGATCACGGGTTAGGTGTGCTCGATGGCAGCCCGGCAATCTTTAGCTGCAAGGTTAGGGGGGGGTGTCTGTTAAGTCTGTCCCGCTTAAACGTTCGACCCGGCGTTGTAAGCGGTCATAATCGGTACGTGTCTTATCAACCTGGCGGTAAAAAATATCTAACTCGGGGGCTGCCGGTAATGCCCGGGTTTCTTCTTGTAAAAATTCAGCCATGTTAAGTCTAAACGTCTCCAAGGTTTGCTGGCTCCACATTTTCTGGCCACGCATCAGACCAAACAAGCCGCTGGCAAAGCCTGCGCCAGTAAGTCGGGCAATTTTCGGCTCAAGGTTGATATCCAGTTTGGTGAACAAGGTTTGCAACCGTTGGCCGATGTGGGTGTTGCCTTCGATGCCGACTTGTCCTGAAAACAAAGTCCTCATAGGTTGGTTGCTAATACCCATGAGCCCTAAGGCCCAAACGGACCCGGTCAAATGCGTGTCCACTTGGCCAAGAAAAGTGTCCAAAACTTGAATGTTGCTGCCACTAGGACACAAGTAAAGGGTTTCAGCGAAGGGTTGGATGGTTACTGCGATCACTTTCCCAGCCAAGGGCTTAAGTAATTCGCCCGCGTTTTCATCCAAGGCCAGATAGTGTTTGAGGGCGATTTCTAAGGCCGATGCCAATAATGGTTTTATTAGGCTCACGGTATTACCCAAGTTCAGAATTTGTAACCACGGTGCACGGCGACAATGCCTTGGGTCAAATTGAAATATTCACAGCGTTCTAGGCCGGCGGCTTGCATCATTTGTTTGAGTTCTTCTTGTTTTGGGTGCATGCGTATGGATTCGGCCAGATAGCGGTAGCTGCTTTCATCGTTGGCGACTAATTTCCCAATTTTAGGCAATAGGTTGAATGAGTAAAAATCATAGACTGTTTCGGTCAGCTTATCGATAGGATGGGAAAACTCTAAGATAATGGCCCGGCCGCCGGGTTTTAACACCCGATACATCGAGCGCAATGCGGCATCTTTGTCGGTGACGTTACGCAAGCCGAAGCCAATGCAGACACAATCAAAGCTATTGTCGGCAAAAGGCAGGCATTCGGCATTGGCTTGGGCGTGGCGAATTTTCGCTAAGCCTTTGTCAATCAATCGGTCACGCCCTGTACGGAGCATTTGTGCGTTAATATCGGCCAAGACCACTTGACCATTGTCCCCGACCCGTTGCTGGAACAGCGCGGTTAAGTCGCCGGTCCCGCCTGCTAAGTCCAGGACTGTTTCGCCGCTACGGACGTTGCTCAATTGCACGGCGATTATTTTCCAAATGCGGTGGATGCCCAAAGACATCAAGTCGTTCATGATGTCGTACTTTTCGGCGACCGAGTCAAAAACGCCCCGCACCAGTTTCGCTTTTTCATCTTTTGCAACTTTTTTATAGCCAAAATGCGTGGTGTTGTCGGTGTCTTGGTTAAGCATAAACGCCCCTAGTTTGATGATGTCGACCCGTCGCGGTTAAGTCCAGCCGCTTTGAGTCGGCATAAGTAATCCGTCCATAATCGTTCGTATTCTGAACCCAGTTGGTAGAGGAAATCCCAGGTATAGATACCGGAATCATGGCCATCGCTAAAAACCGGGCGGATGCCGTACTGACCAACGGGTTTGATGTCTTGGATGCTGACCTGCTGTTTGCCAATTTGTAAAATTTCTTGCCCCGGCGCATGGCCGATAGCTTCGGCGGAAGGTGTGTAAACGCGCAAATATTCGCTAGGCAACAGGAATACGCAGCCATCGTCAAAATGGATTTCCAATCGGTTGGATACGGTATGGTGCTTAATTTCTATGGGGAAACTATGGCAAGGACTGGTAGTTAGGCGCATACGATCATGGGAAGGTTAGAGTATGTAACGGCTTAAATCTTCGTCCTGGACAAACGCATTCAAGTGATGGTCAACATAAGCGGCGTCTATGACCCTGTTCTTATCTTGCGAATCGGAAGCATCAAAGGAAATATCTTCCAGCAATTTTTCTAAAATAGTGTGTAGGCGTCTCGCGCCAATATTTTCGGTACGTTCGTTAACTTGCCAGCCGAGTTCGGCAATGCGTTCAATGCCGTCAGGCGTAAAGCTCAGGGTAACGCCTTCGGTGGCAAGCAGGGCGGTGTATTGCTCGGTCAACGATGCATTCGGTTCGGTCAGAATGCGGACAAAGTCTTCGGATGTCAAAGCGCTAAGTTCCACTCGGATGGGGAAGCGGCCTTGCAGTTCGGGGATTAAATCAGACGGCTTAGCGACGTGAAAAGCCCCCGAGGCTATGAACAGGATATGGTCGGTTTTGATCATGCCATATTTGGTGCTGACCGTGCTTCCTTCCACTAACGGCAGCAAATCACGCTGCACGCCTTCACGCGAGACTTCCCCGCCGCCTAGTTCCGAACGTTTACAAATTTTGTCGATTTCATCCAGGAACACAATACCGTTTTGTTCCACCGCCTCTATCGCCCGTAGCTTGATTTCCTCGTCATTCAGCAATTTGCCGGCTTCTTCTTCTTGCAAGACTTTCAATGCCTTGGCGATTTTCATCTTGCGTGTGCGGGTGCGTTCCGAACTTAAATTTTGGAACATCCCTTGCAGTTGGCTGGTCATTTCTTCCATGCCGGGCGGCGCCATGATTTCCACGCCCATGGGGGAAACGTGGACATTAATCTGGATTTCCTTATCGTCAAGTTGCCCTTCACGCAATTTTTTCCGCATTTTTTGGCGGGTGGACTCCTCTGTGCCGGACAACATGCCGCCCTCGGCGCGGGGCAACAAAATATCTAAGACCTTCTCTTCCGCAGCGTCATAAGCCTGGTTTTGGACTTTCTCCATTTCTGACATGCGGGCCATTTTCACGGCGGTTTCAACCAAATCACGGATGATAGATTCTACGTCCCGTCCCACATAACCCACTTCGGTAAACTTAGTGGCTTCAATTTTTATGAAAGGCGCATGCGCTAAGCGCGCCAACCTACGCGCTATTTCGGTTTTACCGACGCCGGTCGGACCTATCATCAAAATGTTTTTAGGGCTGATTTCATGACGTAACTCTGGGCTAACCTGTTGCCGTCGCCAGCGGTTACGCAGCGCGATGGCGACCGACCGCTTAGCGCTGGTTTGGCCGACGATGTGTTTGTCGAGTTCGCTGACAATTTCTTTTGGGGTCATGGGCGTCATGCTGGTTACTCGTCCGTATTGGCGCATAGCTCTTCTATGCGGAGGTTATGGTTGGTGTAAATGCAAATGTCGGCGGCGATGTTCAAGGCTTTTTCGACGATTTGGCGGGCACTCAACTCGGTGTTTTCCAGCAGGGCGCGGGCGGCGGCTTGGGCGAAGGCGCCGCCTGAGCCTATCGCCATGATGTCGTGTTCGGGCTCGATGACATCGCCGGTGCCGGATAAAATCAGCGAGGTTTTGGCGTCGGCGATCACCAGCAACGCTTCCAGCCGGCGCAGGGCGCGGTCGGTGCGCCAGTCCTTGGCCATTTCCACGGCGGCGCGGGTCAGGTTGCCGCGTTGTTTTTCCAGCTTGCCTTCAAAATGCTCAAATAACGTAAAGGCATCGGCGGTTGCTCCGGCAAATCCGGCAATGACTTTGTCATGGTATAAACGGCGCACTTTTCTGGCGTTGCCTTTCATGACTGTATTGCCCATGCTGACTTGGCCATCGCCGCCAATGACGACCTGGTTGCCGCGCCGCACCGAAAGTATGGTGGTTCCTCTAAACACTATCGATCCCTTAATAAAACTACTGGTTAAAACAACCGATGATTTTACATGGCTTAGCGGAAAAAGTGCGAAAATTTGCCTAATCCCACAATCCGCCTGTTATTGAATTGACTGTTATTGAGCTGATAAACTCGCCGGATTGTTTGGCGCCGGCGCAGGGGCCTGTGTTTAGTCCAATGGGTATCTACCATTCATGAGCATCATCATAAAAACGGAAGCTGAAATTGAAAAAATGCGCGTTGCCGGCAAGTTGGCCGCCGATGTTTTGGATATGCTCGCCTCTCATGTGGTGTCGGGCATCACTACTGAAGAATTGGATTTGATTTGTCATGATTATATCGTCAATGTCCAACAAGCCATACCGGCGCCTTTAAACTACCACGGTTTCCCAAAATCGATTTGCACCTCCGTCAACCAGCAAGTTTGCCACGGCATTCCCAATAATAAAAAACTCAAATCGGGTGATATTGTCAATATCGACATCACGGTCATTAAAGACGGTTACCATGGCGACACCAGCATGATGTTTTGCGTCGGCGACGTTTCCTCGCATGCTCGCCGTTTGGTCAAAATTACGCAAGAAGCCATGTATCGGGGCATTGAACAAGTCAAACCCGGGGCGACCTTAGGTGATATTGGCCATGCCATCCAAAAACATGCCGAAAGCAACCGTTATTCGGTGGTCAGGGAATTTTGCGGCCACGGCATCGGCAAAGATTTCCATGAGGAACCTCAGGTGCTCCATTATGGGAAGCCGGGTTCCGGGATGGTGCTGGATCCTGGCATGATTATCACGATTGAACCCATGGTCAACCTCGGCAAACGTTACGTCAAAGTCTTGCCGGATGGATGGACCGTGACCACTAAGGACCGGAGCTTGTCGGCGCAATGGGAGCATACCGTCTTGGTCACCGAAACCGGTCATGAAATTTTAACCCTACGTCAGGATGAATTGTGAATACGATGGATGACATAGCCGGATTATTTTCTGAAACCGAATGGGTGCCTTCATTTAAGCGGTTGTTAAAGCAAAAAAATGCTGATTTGGAAGCCCAGTTTGACCCGCACCAATCCGTATCCGATTTGATCGAGGCAAAATCTGATTTTATTGATGTGTTGTTAACCGCCAGTTGGCGGCACTTCTTAGGATCGTATGCGGCTAATCTAAGCCTGATTGCCGTAGGTGGCTATGGCAGGCGTGAACTGTTTCCGTACTCGGATATTGATATCTCGGTCTTGCTTGATGACGACGACATCAGTGCCTATCAAGAGGGATTGACCCGGTTTTTTACTTTTTTATGGGATATTGGCCTAAAACTTGGTCATAGTATCCGCACTTTGAAGGAATTCGTCGCCAGCGCAGTGACCGACCAAACCATCATCACCGGTTTGATGGAAGCCCGGTTGATCACGGGATGCGGGGAATTGTTCAAGCAACTGAAAGAAGAAACCCGCCCTGACAAAATTTGGCCTTCCGACCAATTTTTTTTGGCAAAAATGGCCGAGCAAGAAAAACGCTATGCCAAATTCCATGGCACCGCGTATAACCTGGAGCCCAATGTCAAAGAAGGCCCGGGTGGATTGCGCGATATACAAGTCATCGCGTGGGTGTTCAAACGCCATTACAACTCGGGAACGCTGAAAGAATTAATACAGTACGGTTTTTTACCAGAATCTGAATATGCAGAATTAACGGCGGCAAAGGATGTGCTTTGGCGTATCCGTTACGCCCTGCATTTGTTAACCCGGCGCGCTGAAAACCGCTTGATTTTTGATTACCAAAGGGATTTGGCCAGGATATTTGGTTTTAGTGGGAACCAGGAAGACCCTAATCAAGACGTTGAGCGGTTCATGCAGTTTTATTTTAAGACCGTACAAGGGCTTGAACGCTTGAATGAAATGTTGTTGCAATTGTTCAACGAGCGGTTTGTCTGCGGTGAGGAGGGTTGTAAGCCGGTTCCGATCAATGGCCAATTTGTCGCCATCAGCGGTTATCTTGAAGCGGTCGACGAAGGCGTATTTGAACGGCGGCCATTGGCGCTGTTAGATGTGTTCATGCTGTTGCAAGAACATGCCGAGTTAACCGGCATACGCGCCACAACCGTACGCTTGATCCGCAAAAACCTGCATCTGATTGATGACGATTTTCGGACTGACGCCGCAGCCAACCGCCTGTTTATGTCGTTATTACGGTATCCCCACGGCCTTACCCACCAACTGCGGCGCATGCACCGTTACGGAGTATTGGCGGCCTATATGCCGTGTTTTGCCAATATCGTCGCTCGCATGCAGTATGATTTATTCCATATCTACACCGTGGATGAACATACCTTATTCGTGGTGAGGAATCTTAGGCGTTTTTCGTTGGCGCTGCATCGCGATGAATTGCCCTTTTGTCATTCGGTTTTCACCCTAATACCCAAACCCGAGCTTTTGTACGTCGCCGCATTGTTTCATGACATTGCCAAAGGGATGGGCGGCGACCATTCCACGGAAGGCGAACAAATTGCCCGCGGGTTTTGTGCCCAGCACCAGTTATCGGCACATGACACCCGTCTGGTGGCTTGGTTGGTGCGCAACCATCTCATTATGTCGATGACCGCGCAACGCAAAGACATAGGCGACGCCGATGTCATCCATCAATTTGCCCGAGCCGTCGGAAGCATCGAGTACCTCAATTATTTGTATCTGCTGACAGTCGCCGACATCCGGGCCACTAACCCTGAATTGTGGAATTCTTGGAAAGATTCGTTGTTAAAAGAACTGTATACGGCCACCCATACGGCATTGCGTCGTGGCTTACCCAATCCCATAGACTTGGCGGGGCGTATCGATGAAAGTAAAAAAGAAGCGAAGGACGAACTGCTCCGGGCGGGGTTGGATGCAGCCAGCATAGATCAAGCGTGGCGCTATGTCAGCGATGATTATTTTCTGCGCTATGGTGCCGATGAGATCGCCTGGCATACCCAGGCCATCGTCGCCACCCAGTCCGAGGATTTGCCGTTAGTGATGCTCCGCCCGCAAACCCAGCGGGGCAGTGCGGAGGTGTTCGTTTACATGTGGAATAAGGGGCCGATTTTCTCTTTAAGTACGGCCACCTTGGATCAGCTGGGTCTGACTATCCTAGACGCCAAGATTATGACGACGATGGATGACCGTGTCCTCGATAGTTTCCAGATTCTTGAACAATCCGGCGAACCCATCATGGATACATGCCGGGGTGAACATATCTGCTCTGCGTTGCGGAATAATTTGTTGCAGCAAGAAGTCAAACAGCAGCACAATATTCACAAACAATCCCGCCAAGCCAAGCATTTCCCCATCCCGACCAGCATCCAATTCCACTCTGAACCATCAGGCAGGCATACCCTCATTGAGTTGGTCACCACCGACCATGCCGGTTTGCTGGCCAAAGTTGGCCAAGCTTTTGTCAACCAGGGAATAATATTGCACAGTGCGAAAATAACCACTATCGGTAGCCGGGTCGAGGACATGTTTTATGTCACCGACCAACAGAATTTGCCTATTACCGATACTGTCAAAATGCAGCAAATCAGCGCTGAGATGCTAACCATGCTGGAAGATGGCCGTACCATGGCTTGGGAAGGCGGGTCGGTTACTGTTTGAATCATATAAATAATTTGCTTATCCGTATATCTGTTGATAGTCATAAACTGACTTTCGTTGTTAGATTTCGCCAAGCATGAAAAAATACCTCGGTTTTTTGCTTTTGTTATCGTTGCCGGGTGCTGGTTTGGCCAAATCCAATGAAGACTGGGGGACTTGGCTTAGCGCAACCTACCAAACCGATTTCAATGGCAGCCGTTATCTGGCGTTTTTAGAGTTGGCGCCGCGTTTTAAAGACGATTCATCCCAATTCAGACAATTCATTATCCGTCCGTTAGTGGGTTATAAGGTGATGCCCAAACTTCAACTTTGGTTGGGCTACACCTGGCAGGGCGAACATGACCCGTCCATCGGGTTTGAAAACGCCACCCAAGACCTCATGCAGCAGGTGCAATGGATAGACAATGTCACGCCTGAACTAAACGTCCAGTACCGGTTCCGGCTAGAGCAACGGTTTTTTGCCGATGCCGACCTTAGCCACCGCATGCGCCACCGGATTCGTCTGCAATACACCCTCACGGGTTCCGACGCCTATTTGATTGCCATTGACGAATTGTTCATCTATCTCAATTCCTTGAATGAAAGCCCAAGGGAATATTCTGTCCAGCCCGGTGTCAACCAGAATCGCTCCTATGCCGGGATTGGCTACAAACTGACCCCAAAAATTAACCTGGACACGGGTTACCAATTGCAATACGTCAATAATTTTGGGGTGCCGGATTTTTACAACCAT
>DBNZ01000173.1 GCA_002299495.1 Methylococcaceae bacterium UBA659 | reverse complement strand
TGGCAGATGTTGTTCGGGATTGGCGTCTTTGTCTTGTGATTCAATGACATAAAACTGACCCAAGCCAAGCCATGAGCGATCACCGGACACCTTATGAAAAATTCATCAACCTAATCTCTATCGACCCTTCGCCCGCTTGCCACCGCCGTAACCCTTATCTTTCCCCGCTTTCCTGGTTTCCATGCCGGTAAATTTGGTCTTAAAAACCTGCGCCTTGTGCGGTGCGGGATTTTTTGCATCCTTGGCCAGCTTGGTCTGGAAACTCGGCACCAGATGTTGTTTGCCGTTACCGATCAAATCAGATCGGCCCATGTCCTTTAACGCCTCGCGCAGCAACGGCCAGTTTTTCGGGTCGTGGTAGCGCAGGAACGCCTTGTGCAAGCGGCGTTGCTTGACGCTTTTCGGGATGTCGATGTTGTCGGCGTTGCGGCTGACTTTCTGCAGCGTGTCTTTGCCGGAATGGTACATGGCGGTGGCAATCGCCATCGGCGACGGCAGGAAGGCTTGCACCTGGTCGGCCCGGAAGCCATTGCTTTTCAGCCATAAGGCCAAATTCAGCATGTCCTCGTCGGTGGTGCCGGGATGGGCGGCGATGAAGTACGGAATCAGGTATTGTTCCTTGCCCGCTTCTTTTGAATACTTATCGAACATCGCCTTGAAACGGTCATACGCGCCGATGCCGGGTTTCATCATTTTCGATAACGGTCCCTGCTCGGTATGTTCGGGGGCGATTTTCAGGTAGCCGCCGACATGGTGGGTGACCAGTTCCTTGACGTATTCCGGCGATTCCACGGCTAAATCGTAACGCAAGCCGGAGGCGATGAAGATTTTTTTGATGCCCGGCAAAGCCCTGGCCCTGCGGTACAGTTTGATCAGCGGGGCGTGGTCGGTGTCTAGGTTCGGGCAGATGCCGGGATAGACGCACGAAGGCTTGCGGCAGGCAGCTTCTATTGCCAAGCTTTTGCAAGCCAGCCGGTACATGTTGGCGGTGGGACCGCCTAAGTCGGAGATATGGCCGGTGAAGGCGGGCGAGGTGTCGCGGATGGCTTCGATTTCGCGGATGATAGAATCCTCGGAACGGCTTTGGATGATGCGGCCCTCGTGTTCGGTGATCGAGCAAAAACTGCAACCGCCAAAGCAGCCGCGCATGATGTTGACCGAATGTTGGATCATCTCGAACGCCGGAATATGGGCTTTGCCATAAGTTTGATGTGGCAGGCGCGAATACGGCAAGTCAAACACGCCGTCCATTTCCCTAGTGGTCAACGGGATCGGCGGCGGGTTGACCCACAATTCGCGGTCACCGTGACGTTGGCTCAACGCCCTAGCGTTGCCGGGGTTGGTCTCGCCATGCATCACCCGCGAGGCATGGGCATATAAAACGGCATCGTTTTTTACCGCCTCGTAGGACGGCAAGCGGATCACGGTCTTGGCGCGCCGCTGGTTGGGGATGGGGCTAAAGCGGATTATGGTTTCTTGTGCGCCTAATTCACTCGGTGTAAGCGCGACGTCTACGTCACGACTGGAGTTTTTAAATTGCGACGAGGCTGTTTCCCCTGCACAAGCGGGCATTTCCTGGTAGGGGTTTTGCGGCGGGATGGCCACACCCGTCAGGCCGATTTCAGTCGCATCTTTCACCGTAAAATCGCCTGGGATTTGCTTAACGAAATGCACCGTACCCCGCATCCCTTTCAATGCGCCGATATGCTCGCCATTAGCCAAACGATGGGCGATCTCGACGATTTGCCGTTCGGCGTTGCCGTAAACCAGCAAGTCGGCCTTGCTGTCCAGCAACACGGATTTACGGACGGTATCCGACCAATAATCGTAATGGGCGATACGGCGCAAACTGGCCTCTATGCCACCGATGATGATGGGTACGTCTTTAAAGGCTTCACGGCAGCGGTGCGAATAAACGTTGACGGCGCGGTCAGGCCGTTTGCCCGCCGCACCATCCGGCGTGTAAGCATCGTTAGAGCGGATTTTTTTGTCGGAGGTATAGCGGTTGACCATAGAATCCATATTGCCGCCGGTCACGCCAAAAAACAGGTTCGGCCGTCCCAGCGCCTTGAAATCCTCGGCGCTATGCCAGTCTGGTTGTGACAGTATGCCGACCCGAAATCCTTGCGCCTCCAACAACCGCCCGATCAAGGCCATGCCGAAACTGGGATGGTCAATATAGGCGTCGCCGGTCACTAAAATGACGTCGCAACTGTCCCAGCCCAGCGCGTCCATTTCGGCCCGGGTCATGGGTAAAACCGGGGCGATACCGAACCGGTGCGCCCAATACTTGCGGTAACCGAACAAATACGGTGCGATAGGGGGGGTGTTATCGTTCATGAAGCCACTAATTGGTCAAACGTGACGGTGTTGTGTTTTTTCAACACCTTTAGAAAAAAAGGGAATTCGATACGGAATTCCTGCTCTAGGGCGACCGAACGGTCTTTCAGTAGCTGCCAATCATAACGGACACGGGAGTTTTTAAACGCCAGGCCGATGATATTGCCTTTGTCCAGAACCGGCATAAACAAGGTCTGTTTTTGAAATGAGTCGCCCAACCAAGCGGCGATTTGCAAATATTGCGGCTTTGCCGACCCGCCCCATAAGTTGATGGCCAGTATACCGTCATCGGCCAATAATGCTTGCGCGGCTTGAAAAAAATCGGCCTGGGCAACGGACGGCGCCACGCCTTCAAAGTCGAAGGCGTCCACTATTATCAAACAGTAGCGGTTTTTTTGCTTCTCGCGGTTCCGGCAAACGTAATCGCCGCCATCGCCGATCAGGATATTGATGCGCGGGTCCACCGGCAAGGCAAAATAACGCCGGGCCAACCTGACCACAGACCGCCGGTATTCGATGATTTTAAGCCGACACTCGGGAAAATGCCGGATCAAATACTTGGCCAGGGAACCGCCGCCTAGACCGATCATCAACACGTCCCCCGCCAAGGCCGGCCTGAACAATTGCCAACTGGCCATCGCCCTGACATAGGCTAAGGCCAATTCGTCCGGATTATCCAAACTCATGCAACTTTGCCTAGGCTCGGAACCGAAATGCAAAGACCTCAGTCCGCCATCATCAATCACCTCGACAATGCCATCGTCATCACGGTCTTCGTAAATCAGCCTGCCGCCGTATCTACGCATGATGAATTTGCTCACATCGCTTCCATCAGCAGAAACGGGAGACCATAGGTCAGCAAAAAATAACCTATGGCCAGGACGATGCTGTCATTTCGGTGAAAGGCAAACATACGCCTAAAAATGTAAGCAATGATCGCCAAATACCACAGCAACAACAGCACGCCTAGGGCAATCGGGTAGTCTTCATAGTCCGTGTTTTGCAACCGGTCGTCGAGGACTTCCGCGCCTATTCCCAAGGTAATGATGATATTTTCGCACATGAACACGGCCGCTAACAACGGCTTGAACAACAGCCAGTGTTTGCTCGCAAACGCCAGCCCCATCAAAAAACACAAGGCCACCACCGCTCGCATCCCTACTTCCAGCGTGGCATCGGCGGCATCGCTGATGTTCGCTTCGATGATGATGCCGGAAACCAAATAAAACCCGACGCAGCCCCACAGGAACCTAGCGGACGGGTCGAAACCCGTAGGATCACCTTTCAGCCAACATAAACGCAGATAATCAAAAATCATGGACATGCTATAAAATTTTGTACGCTTCAAACGGTAGTCGCCGACTTAGGGGCGCTATCTTATAACGGCTAAGCCTAGTGGCCGGCGCGGTGGTGCAATAGGTGATTGAGGTGTTGGCGGTGGCACATGCGTTGTGCGCCGCTATTCCCCCGAAGATGCTGTCCGATTTCAAGCCATGAATGAGGCATTGCGAAAGTTGCTAGACGGCCAGGGTATCCATCAAATCGATCATGAACTCCATTTCTTCATCATCCACTTTTTCCCAGCCCTTAAAACCTAGGCTTTTCAATACCCCCCCGCCTTTTTCATCCTCGCCCATTTTTTCCAACAATCCGACAATCTCATTCCTTTTATAGGCAAATTTAGGGCCAATCATCAACGAATGATGAATGACGCTGATTTGGCTGCGCACCAATATTTTAAGCTTGCTTTTTATAAAGTCCGACAAATCGTCAAACGCCTCGGCGAAAAATATCCCCACATCGGCATTGCCTTGCAGCAATTGCTTCGCCACCAACACATAAGTGCCATTCACTATCACTTCGATATTACTGGCGTTGAGGTCGGCGGGCTCCAGCATAATCATGCCCATCAGCCGTATATCCGGGTCTTCGGTTACGGCAACTTTGATGCCTGGTTGCAGTTGTTCCACATGGTCGACGCTGTTTTCGGCGCTGACCGCCACGACCGCCTCATCGGATACACCACACGCTTTGGCAACCGGCAAAAAACCCTTTTTTCGCACCAGCATGGCGGCATCATAAGGATTGGCATAAATTAAATCGACTTTTTCTTGCTGAATAGCTTCGCGTTGGTGCTGGAAGCTGTCGTACATCTCCAAATGGATGGCTTCACCGGTTTGTTTTTGCAACCAGGTGTTAAAAATATACCAACCTGAGATATGGTCTGGGGAAAAATCAGGACTAACTGTGAATTGATAGGTCATAGCACACCCTTGCCGTTGTTATTTTTATTAAAAGAGCGTCGGATACAGCTGCGTGCATTCTTCCACTTTGGTTCTGGAAGGTTTTCTCCTCACGGAGGTGTAACTGACCACCTTAGCTTGCCGGATGTTCGGGATCACTGTCGCTTTAACCCAATAATAGCCGCCATCTTTACGCAAGTTTTTGACGTATCCCTGCCAATGTTCGCCCCGGTTGACGGTGTCCCATAAATCTTTGAACGCCGCCGGTGGCATGTCAGGATGCCGCAGGATGGAGTGCGGGGCATATAAAATTTCATCTTCGGTATAGCCGGACATCTCAACAAAGGATTTGTTGGCATGGGTGATGATGCCGTCCTTGTTGGTGGTGGACACAATCAGTTTGCCGTCTGGATAAGGCGTCTCGATTTCGGTATACAACACGGCTCTACGATACCCACCATATAAATCTAGGGTCTTTTCCCTGAACTCGCCGACAATATCTTCCGGCCGCATATCGTGCAGCATGGATCGTTCCTTTTATTATTATGACGGCCACGAAGCTGGCTGAAAGAGACCAAACCTATGGGTTATAAAAACTCCGCCACGCTGCTGGCGGCGCGTTTTACGTCCAAGAAAATCAGACCTAGTTTCGCATTGGGTTTGGCCAGCACTGTCAGCACCGATTCGGGTCCGGCATAGGTCATCAGGACATAACCCTTGTCGCCCTTGATCAGTACTTGCTCCAAAGTACCCCGCGCCAGTTCTTGCGCCGTCCTGTCCCCTAGTGACAACATGGCGGCGCTCATTGCCCCTACCCGGTCTTCGTCCATTCCGGCAGGCAATACCGATGCGATCATTAAACCGTCGGTGGAGATTATTCCCGACGCTTCGATATCCGCCGAAGTCCCGTTAAGTTCTGTCAAAACAGAAGTCAACATATTTGCTCGCATAATTAGCCCTCTCTTGTCAAGTAATGCAATAAAATTATTTAGTGGAATAACGCATGGTCAAAGCCCAAACCAAGGACACAAATTCAGGCTGGTTAAAATGGGGTATGCCATAGATCGCAATGACAAATCGATTTTTGGAAATAAATAGCGGCCAAAAACCCACTTCACTGTTGCCAAAAGCATCGACTATCGACCAGGCATGGCTTTTTAAGCCCATGTTCTTGATCAGCAAACCAGAACGCCGCTCGTGGACGGTGGCTATTTCCGCACTCAATGCAGACAACTCCTCAGCCACTTCATGGGGGAAACCGTGGGTGGCCAAATAAAATCCTTGGTTATCCGCCAACAATACCTTACCGTTCTCAGAGAGTTTGCCGAGCATCGAAGGCAACATGACCTCAAGCGCCTCACTGGGAAATTCCCTATTGGAATCCAGCCCTTGTACCCAACCGAGTTGTTGGCAATGATGCAGCAGCTCAAAGCATTTTTGCGCGTCATTCTGCTCCATCAGGTACTTAAGATTATTCAAGTTAAGAGCCATGGTCTGCGGCTGCATCAGCATTTTGTGCAAAAATTTCCGGGGTTTATCCAATTCTAAGGATGAAACCGCATAATACACCCCTGCCGGGGTAGGGTATAAATACAAACTTTCTGCAAGGATATAGTCAGAGACCATTGATAATCACCCTTCCAGCTCAGGGTCTAATGAGTACAACAAAGATTGGACTAGCAACGAAACATCAGCCTTTTCCCTAGCATCAACGGCAAAAATGGGAAACTGTAAATTATATGATCGCAATTGTACATGGTAATCATCTATGGTCGGCTTGTCGCTTAAATCCATTTGCGTCACACCAATCGCAACGGCGGTTTCTTTGATGAACTTGTCAAAGGTCTCCAAAAAAAACTTCATGTCCACAAATGGATCCGACCGGGTATTGTCCAATAACAATATCAGGCCAATTCCGCCATTGACCAAAATATCCCACATAAAATCAAAACGTTCCTGCCCGGGAGTGCCGTAAAGGTGCAATTTTTCACCACCCGGAAGGTTCATGACACCGTAATCTAACGCCACTGTCGTTGAATTCTTCCGGGTTTTAGTCATATCGCTGGCAGCAGCATCCGTCTTTATCGGTGGCGTATCGCTAATGGAATTGATTGCCGTGGTTTTTCCTGCACCCACAGGTCCGGTAAATATTATTTTGTACTGGCTCATAATGGTTAATTAGGTTTTAAGATGCTTTTTTACCGATCAATTTATTGAGGATACGCCCCAATATGCCGTGTTTTTTGCTCGGCTTAACCTCTGGAGGCTTGGACAGAATATCACTTTCCCTTTTAGCCTGGCCTGCCAACCCTAAAGAATAAGCCGCACTGATGAAAACAAAAACATATTGGGGCTTGATGTTAAGCGATTCGGCAATGCTAGGCAGCGTTCTTGGTCCTTGTACTAACAAGGCCGAAATCCGCAAAGCATGGGGAGTAACCAGCAGGCGAGTGAAATTAGGCCAGTGTTTAAGATAGACGGGCTGGCTGATATCAATATTGACCGGATACCTTCCCTTAGAGGCCCAACAGGCAATTTTCCACAGGAAAGCATCCATACTTTGATATTTCTCCAAGGCTTTTTCTTGCCTGGCCAAATCACGGCTTATTGGGGTGACCGATATTTTTTTTCCCAACGCCGGGTTTATCACCAGCCCGGAGAATGAGCGTAACTGGTTGTCATCGGCATCCAGCCAGACCTCATGTGATTTTGGAAATATTATCAACGGCATCCATCCCGTATTTAACTGGCTTTCCTGCGCTAAGGAATGGCAGGTAACAAAAGCGGAATCAATATAACCTTGAAAATATTCTTTGGGGTCATAATGAGCCTGTTTGAATTGTTTCGGGTCGTTCACATCAAGACCCGGGACAATCCCGATAAATGCGCCAAAACCCGTTTCACTCAGTTGCATCGCTGCTTTGTGCTTGGAGGTTTTTTTCAGCTCGCCCCGGTCTAAAACATAGCGTTTTAGGACTGGTTTTTCCTCTGCGGCATCTGTTATGGGCTTACTGGCTTCAGGGCGACTTGCAGCGGGGCTTATTGCCTCATCCTTAGCAACTTTTTGGTCAACGCGGTGATTTTGATTTAATTTATCAGGAGTGCCACCCGCAGCCCCTAGCATGGTTTTCGCTGTTGCCAAAGCCGCCAACATATCATCCGTTTTGACCGGTTTTTTGATGGCGATCACTTGGGCATAGTCTAACTGATTCAGGGACATGGCGATGATAGGCCGATGCATATCTTTAGCATGGCAAGCATTTAGCAATTGCCGCCCTGATATCGAGTCCGCATCGAAAATATCCACGTCGGCATTTGCAGCGGCAACCACAATGGCCATTCCTTTACAAGGGCCTTGTAAGTACATCGCCATCATTTTGCCGCTGCGCGCATCCATGCCATGTAACGCTACTTTTAATGGATTTTTTATATTATCCATTCTCTTCCCGCCCTTTAAAAAGATGGTATAGGCTGACCCAGCCTTCAATCATGCAAAAGCCGACTTGCTGCATTTGATTGAACATTTTCATAAACCCTTCGTGATCCCGGGTAGACCAATACAGCTCCAGCAATTCTTCTTGTAATACCACACGGTTTGGGTCGTTATTAACGGCTTGTTCCAACACTTGCTTGGCATGATCGAGTTGGCTGTATTCAATATGATCCCTAGCCAGTTCCAGGGGATCATAGTCTAGCCTCCGGGCTTGCCTGGCCTGCTCGACTACATGACCGGCACCTTCCAAGCCTTTGCTAAAAATAGAATATTGATTGGCGTTTGCTCGCTTGGTCGAAGCCTTATTGGATAAGAAGTCTTGCAGCAGCCGCAAGTCATCTTGGGTCAGACGCGATTTTGCCCCTAACAACAGGCGCTGGCTAATCGCCTTTCCACGGCCATTCAACACCATTAAAAAATCTATCAGGGCTGCAAGCAATTGCCCTGACCAAGAGTTCTCATAGCAGATAACAATGCGCTGGACATGGGAAAGCAAATGCCTTGGCTTCCGCGCTATGTTGAAAACTAACTGTTCCAGCAAGGCGTTATCTTCCAGATAAGCGATCGATTCAAAAAGTCTGCCATCTAAACGGAAGATCGCCTGAAAAGGCCTAGGTGTCGCCCCTACGCTTTCATCAACTTTGGCTATAAGGTTCATTCTGCCGTTCATGGAAATAGACTAAATGGA
Source organism: Methylococcaceae bacterium UBA659 (assembly GCA_002299495.1). Lineage (GTDB taxonomy): Bacteria > Pseudomonadota > Gammaproteobacteria > Methylococcales > Methylomonadaceae > Methylovulum. Next base: position 2,062 of record DBNZ01000173.1, on the reverse strand, counting down.
ATGTAGAGGATAGTTCCAATGCCGGATTATACAAGATAAATATTTCGATAACTGTCGGCTTGGCTTGGGCATCAAGGCATGGCATTTCTGTAGGCTAAAAATTTACCCGACAAAAAGCCAAGATTGCCTTTAAGATAGGCACTTTTTGACGATTAAAGAATATGAACGAAAACACCATTAATTTAATACATAAATATTACGAAGCCTTTAACAAAAGGGACATGGGAACTTTTTTAGGCTTACTGGCGGACGATGTCGCCCATGACATCAACCAAGGGGGGCGAGAGCTTGGCAAAGAGGCTTTTGGCCGATTTATGGCGGGCATGAACAAAAATTATAAGGAACAACTGGTGGACATGGTTATCATGGCCACGCCGGATGGTTCACGGGCGGCGGCCGAATTTGTCGTGTTGGGGGAATACTTGGAAACCGATGAAGGTTTGCCACCAGCCAACGGGCAAAAATACCGGTTGCCCGCTGGCGCCTTCTTTGAGATTGAAAACGACAAGGTCAAACGAGTCACTAATTATTACAACTTGCAGGATTGGATTGCCCAGGTAAGTCATGTGGCCGGGCTAAAATAGCTACTGTTAATGAACCATGCCGGAAATAAATGACGTGAATTCTTTCACGGTCCCGTAAGGACTCGCTCTGGCTTCTTGCGCGCATCAGACTCCGGCAAGGATACCCTACTAAGGTTGCAGTCGTTCTGCCCTTGCTTCACAGCAAAGCTCCAGCGCACTGCGCCTGCCTTCCCGCTCCGGCACGGCTTCCATCTGCCGTTTCCGGGGCAAAAAACCAGACCATGAATTGAGCCAGCCACAACAAACCGGTTCGGCTGTGCAAAGAAAACGGGCGGTTGCGTATGGAGTGGGTATTTTTGCGAAAGAACTCGGGTGAAGTACGGATCCACTTGTACCCTATCGGTATCTAAGGGCGACAGCAGACTTATCCTGGCACCGGCTTACGCAAGGTAGCTGACAAGATTTACCGTTTCTTGAATGGATTGCCATACATAAATTCGTAAATCAGCATGCCGAGCAACATCGCCGTCACAAACACAAACGATTGCGTGTAACCAAAGATGAGTGACACCAGCGCCGGCCCCGGGCAGTAGCCAGCCAATCCCCAGCCCACCCCAAAAATAAGTGCGCCAGCGATTAATTTCGCATCTAAGGTGGTTTGCGTTGGCAAGGCCATCGGTTCACCAATCATTGTCTTTTGCATATTGCCCGCTTTTTTAAACGCAAAAAAACTGACAAAAATCGCACCGATCATCACCAATATGAGGGATGGGTCCCAATTGCCCATGACATCTAAAAATTTAAGAACTTTGGCTGGGTTAACCATATGTGACACAATCAAACCCAACCCGAACAATAATCCTGCAATAAATGCGGTGAAAAAATTCATTTTTTTGCCCAATTTTTACGCCAAGAAAAACACATGTTTTGTAAGATACACGGTCAAAATAGCCGCTGCCATAAAGACCAAAGTCGCCACAACTGAGCGGACAGATAATCGTGCAATGCCACACACACCATGGCCGCTGGTGCATCCGGAACCAAGCCGAGTACCAAACCCGACTAACAATCCTGCCAAGACAACTTTCCCGACATGATCGGATATTTCAAGTTGCGGTAACTCAGCAAACAGACGGTAAATAATCGGTGATGCAAAAAGTCCCAGCACAAACACCAAACGCCAACGCCTCTCAATTTTTGAGCCAACCAGTATCCCGCTCAGAATACCGCTGATCCCTGCGACTCTGCCGTTAAATAGAATCAAGATTGCCGCCGAAATACCGATCAATAAACCACCGATCAAAGCTGCCAAGGGTGTAAATGTATCCATAAAAACCTCGTAAATTAACTTAGAGAATTATGTAATACTAATTCTCTAAAAACAACAAAAAAGCGTAGCGCTGGAAAACGATAATAAGGCTAGATGGCTGTTCTTAAGGCGTCATAGCGGTGGATAAATTTTGCTGCGTTTAGCGGGTATTACCGGTTTTTATCGGGTTCATAGAACGCCTTTGCCGTGAGTCGGCGCATTTTCTGGT
>DBNZ01000118.1:5539-11680 GCA_002299495.1 Methylococcaceae bacterium UBA659 | reverse complement strand
CGAAGGCTTCCACCGTGTCGGCTTCCTTCGCCGCCTGTTCCTTGATTCTGGCTTTCTCGCGGGTTTTCAAACACCACTCACGGATGAAGGCTTGCGCCAATTCCTTGACGGCGGGGGCGGCATCCTCGGGGATCGCATCGCCGCGCCGCAGGGCCATCGGGGACAGGCCACGCCCGGCCAGTATCTTGCAATCGTCCCGCCATGTCCGGGCTTCGGCCAGTGAATAGGTCGGGTAGTCGCCAAGCGTGATTTTCTCTTGCTTGGCTCCCTGCCCGCCGATGCGATAGCGCATCCGCCAAACCTTCGCGCCGCCGGGCATGACTTCCACGAACAACCCACCCCCATCCGACTCGCTGAATGCCTTATCGACAGCTTTCAGGTTCCGCAGCTTGGTATCCGATAGCGCCATGATTCACCCCTTCCGCAGTGCGTGTTCCCATGAAAACCCGCTTGATCTTGGGAACACCATTTCACCTTGGGAACACCGCATGAAAGCCTTTACTGGCAAGTCATACATGCGATTTACCCGCCTTGTGTTCCCATGATGAAAGTGATTTATCCGCTCTCTGAAAAGGGGTTTAGGGAACACCACCGCGTTACCTTGGGAACACCGCTTTCCATCTTGGGCACACATATGGGAACATATTTAAGCGGATTTGTGCGGAACATGCAAGCCATCATCGGAACAAAAATCCCGCAGTTACGCGGGATTACGGGGTTTTTTGCGGAAGGCTTCGGACTACGCCGGAAGGCTTGTTATTTGCCAATACAGAAACTAGAAAATATTTTTCCTAACAAATCATCCGAACTGAACTGGCCGGTGATTTCAGACAAACTGTTTTGTGCTTGTCGTAGGTCTTCCGCCGCCAGCTCGCCTGCCCGGTTAACTTGTAAGTTGGCCAGCGCTGAATGGATAAATTCATGGGCACGTTGCAAGGCTTCTAGATGGCGGATCCGGGCGGTAAACACATTCTGTGCCGTTTCTTGGTAACCAATGCTTTCTTTTAAATGTTCTTTTAGCAAATGGACACCGGCGCCGGTTTTGACGGACAAATAGATTTCGGTACCTTGCCCTGTTTGTTTAATGGCCGCAGGTATGCCGTGCAAGTCTATCTTGTTATAGATTCGGATGACATCAAGATGGCCAGGAAAGCGGGCTATTTCCGCATTCGGTTCGGGTTCATTGACATCAATCAAAAAAAGGATTTTATCGGCTTTGTTGATTTCTGCATGGGCGCGGCGGATGCCTTCTTGTTCGACTACGTTTTCGCTGTCCCTTAACCCTGCGGTGTCGATAATATGCAACGGCATACCATCGAGTTGGATGCGTTCCCTTAGTATATCCCGGGTGGTCCCGGCAATATCTGTGACTATCGCCGCTTCATGGCCGGCTAAGCAATTGAGCAAACTGGATTTACCCGCATTGGGTTTGCCCGCTATAACGATGTTCATACCATCGCGCAATAGCCGTCCCTGCCTGGCTGTTTGTTGGATTTTGCTAACTTTGTCTAACAGCTTGACCATGCGGTTTTCCACGATGCCATCGCTGAGAAAATCTATGTCTTCATCCACAAAATCAATGGCCGCCTCGACGTAAATCCTAAGCTCCGTGAGTTCTTCCACCAATTCGTTGATTTGCTTTGAAAACAGGCCTTGCATGGAGTTTTGGGCGGAACGAGCCGATTGTTCGGTCGTCGCATGGATCAAATCGGCCACGGCTTCTGCTTGCGCCAGATCGAGCTTATCGTTCAAGTATGCGCGCTCAGTAAATTCCCCTGGACGGGCTAAACGTGCGCCTAAAGAAAGAACCCGCTTAAGCAGCATATTGAGGACTACGCCGCCGCCATGCGCTTGCAGCTCTAAGATGTCTTCGCCGGTATAAGAAAAAGGGGACGGAAAGAAGAGGGCGATGCCGGTGTCGATGACGCTATCGTCATGATCTTTGAACGACACGAAGTGGGCGGTTCTTGCCTGTAATGGTTTAGCGCAAATGTGTTCGGCGATGTCTTCGGCTAACAAGCCGGATATGCGGATGATGCCTACGCCGCCATTTCCAGCTGCGGTGGCAATGGCGGCGATAGTTTCTGAAAATTCAACGACCACCGTTTATTCTGCCGCAATGCTTTTGGTGATGTACCATTGCTGCAGGATGGATAAGGTGTTGTTGACCACCCAGTACAACACCAAACCTGCGGGGAAAAATAAGAAGAAAACGGTAAATATGACCGGGAACATCCGCATCACTTTAGCTTGCACCGGATCAATCGGGGCCGGGTTCAGGCTTTGTTGTATCTTCATGGTCAAACCCATAATCAGGGGCAATATGTAGAATGGGTCTTCCACTGATAAATCTTGTATCCAGAAAATAAACGGGGCTTGCCTAAACTCCACGGTCTCGCTTAACACCCAGTATAGGCACATGAACACGGGTATCTGTACCAATACCGGCAAACAGCCGCCTAAAGGGTTCACTTTTTCCTTTTTATACAAGGCCATCATTTCATTGTTGAAGCGCATCCGGTCATCCTTGAAGCGTTCTTGCAAGTCTTTCAGGCGGGGCTGGATCTTGCGCATTTTCGCCATCGATTTGAAGCTGGCCTGAGATAACGGAAAAAACAGTAGCTTAATACACAAAGTGACGCCAATAATCGCCACCCCCCAATTGCCTGTGACACTATGAAATTGGTTTAATAGCCAATAAATCGGTTTGCCAATAAAGGTCAGGACGCTGTAATCGACGGTCAGCTCAAGCCCTTGGGCCACTTCCTCCATCACAGGCTGAATTTTTGGGCCGGCATATAAACGGGAACTCAATTTTGCCGTGCTGTTGGCTGGCACCGTTATAGCCGGGGAATACGAACCGATGACAAAATGCCCTTCCTTTAACGCCTTGGTATAGAGGTGATTTTCTTGGTCAAGCGGGGGAATCCAAGCGGAGGCAAAATAATGTTGGATCATCCCCGTCCACCCGCCCAGTGTCGAAACCTCCAAGTCGTTATTTGCCATGTCATCAAAACTGATTTTTTGAAACTTATCCTGTTGAGTATAAATGACACCGCCATCAAATGCCTGCATGCCGCCGGTCAGAAAACCCACTGGGCTTTCTGCCATCGGCAACCGCAATAATTGACTGTACTGACGACCCGACCAAGCCTGGCCAGTGTTGTTTTGAATCTCTTGGGTTACCGTGATGTCATACCTGCCCCGCTTGAAGACAAAGGTTTTTGTCACTTTTAAGCCGTCGTTTCCGGTCCATGTCAGCGGCACGGCCAGCGCATCCTGGCCTAGTGGTAGGGTGTGGCTTTGTTGTTCGATATTGAACAAGGTGTAATGGTTGGGTGCGGCATTATCGCCATCCCCGGCGATCAAACCGCTTTGTGCCAAAAACAATTTATCTGGATCGGCGTTAAATAATCTGATAGGGGCATGGTTTTTCTCTGCGACAGGCAAACCTACCCAAGCGCGAAGGGTATTCACAGCGGTGTTGTCTTTTTCAACAGGGTAATCGAGTAAATCCAGGTTACGGAGCGTGCCGCCTTTACTATCAATTTCCACGACTATGACGTCTGTTGTTACGGTGATGATAGGATTTGCCGGTTCCTGATCACCGGTGACCAGCGGTGTTAACGGGGTGACCCCACTTTCAACCGATTTGCCCGGTTCATGATAAGCTTGCGGCAAGTCTTCCCTGGCCGGTTCTGCATCCTTTGAATCTATAGCCGCCACAGGTGGTTTCGGGCCATAATCGGCCTCCCATGCCTGCATCATCAAAACGATCAGCATGGCAAAAACGATGACCAGCACAAATCTTAAATTATCCATTCTTATTTACCCAGTTTTTCTGGAACAGGATCCATGCCGCCCTCATGAAAAGGATGGCATTTCAGTAATCGTTTTACCGTAAGATAACAACCTAACAACGCACCATGTCGTTGTATAGCTTCTAATGAATAGCTGGAACAACTTGGGTAAAAACGGCAGTGGGAACCCAGCAAGGGGCTGATAAAAAGCTTGTAGCCCTTTATTAGGGTTATGAGTATGAAGCGCATCGGGTTTTTAATTTTTGCCAGTGCTTTGCCAATGATTTTCTTAACAAATCCATTGGTACGCCGATAACCTCACGATGGGCGAGGACGACGACATCAATGCCGCCAAGGTCTTGTTGTAACCTGAAGTGTTCCCTTACCGTGCGTTTTATCAGATTCCTTTGCACTGCTTTTTTAATATTTTTTTTTGCTATCGCCAATCCTAGGCGAGGGTAGTCTAGATTATTCTTAATTGCCAACAAGGTGAAATACTGATCGCTGGACTTGACAGGTTTCGCAAAAACTTTTTTAAATTCAGCGGGTTTCTTTAGCCTAAGGAGGGGGGGGAAGCCGAAGTCCTCAGACACCACGCCACATAAGCCTAGACTACTAATTTTGCGCGCCCTTTGGCCCTGCGTGCGTTAATGACCTTACGGCCACCGACGGTCGCCATTCTGGCGCGAAAGCCATGGGTTCTTACGCGTTTGATTTTACTGGGTTGATATGTTCTTTTCATGACTAAATCCTGTTGCTGGGGTTATTATCAAAAACGGATAAAAAGACTGGGCATATTAAGTTAATCCTTTTAACGTGTCAATTCTGTAGCCTTAGGTTTTCAATGATGTATAGTGCGGACGATTAAACCTATCTTGACCGCCCCCCCCTGCCCTAACTTTTCCGGGCATTTTCAACTTTACAATTTTTCTTAAATTGAGATGAGTTCTATTTGGGACAACTGCCTGGCCAAACTTGAAAATGAAATATCCAGCTCCGACTTTAGTACTTGGATAAGGCCTCTTCAGGCTGTTGAGGAAAATGGCCGGTTGAAACTGCTCGCGCCAAATCAGTTTGTATTGGATTGGGTAAAACAACATTATTTTCCCAAGCTACTAGGCGCTATTGATGAGTTTTCCAATGGCCATTTAAGCTTAAGCCTTGAAATAGGCTCAAGACCGTCTTCTAGACTGGTTTTGGAGACGGGGAAAAAAGCCAAAGACCCGCAAAAACCCAACGAAAACTTTCTCAATAAATCCTTCACCTTTGAAAATTTTGTCGAGGGAAAATCAAACCAGCTGGCCAAGGCCGCATCCATTCAAGTTTCTGAAAACAAAGGGAAAGCTTATAACCCTCTACTCATTTATGGCAGTTCTGGGCTAGGTAAGACACACTTGATGCATGCAATCGGAAACGCCATTTTTGAAAAAATCCCTGCGACCAATATCGTCTACTTGAATTCAGAAAAATTTGTCCAAGACATGGTCAAGGCCTTGCAGAAAAATGCGATTGATGCGTTTAAGGATTATTACCGAAGAATAGATGTGCTGTTAATTGACGACATCCAATTTTTTGCTGGAAAAGAGCGATCACAAGAAGAGTTTTTCCATACTTTCAATACGTTGCTTGAAAAAAAGCATCAAGTGATCCTTACTTGCGATAAATACCCAAAGGAAATTGCAGGGTTAGAAGACCGGCTTAAATCGCGTTTTAGCTGCGGTTTACCGGTATCCATCGAACCGCCTGATATGGAAACCCGGGCCGCCATCCTCATCAAAAAAGCGGCTTTGAAACAAGTCAACCTCAATCAAGAAGTGGCTTTTTTTATTGCCAGACGTATTCCCAGTAATGTCCGTGACTTAGAAGGCGCCTTGAGCCGGGTTATTGCCAACTCTCAATTTACCGGGCGTGAAATCAATATCGATTTCACAAAAGAAGCCTTGCATGACTTGCTGTCATTACAGGATAAATTAATCAGCATCGAGAATATCCAAAAAACTGTCGCTGATCATTTCAAAATACGGGTCTTTGACCTGGTCTCTAAAAACCGCAAACAAACCGTTACCCGGCCCCGGCAAATCGCCATGTGTTTGGCCAGGGAATTGACTTCGCATAGCCTGCCAGAAATAGGCGACGCTTTTGGGGGACGCGACCATACCACGGTAATTAATGCTTGTAAGCGTATTGCCAAATTAAAGGAAAGTGACCATAGAATTTCTGAAGACTATGCCCATTTGTTAAGGGCTTTGTCGCACTAATTGTGGATAACTCTGTGTGTAAATAAGCCAATTTTTGTGTGTTAACCTGTGCATAAAACTTGGATGGCAAGGCCTCTTATTGT
>DBNZ01000118.1:0-5163 GCA_002299495.1 Methylococcaceae bacterium UBA659 | reverse complement strand
TGATTTAATTGGAAAATAATGGGTTATAAGCGATTTATGGCAACACTAATAACAATAAGCTTTTAAAATTAATATTTTGTTATTATTAGCCTTTAAGGAAATCAGCCCATTTCATCGTTAATTTAAATCTAGCCCTTTTGTGGATAACTTTTTTAACGCGAATCCAGCCAAAAATTTAACCCGATTAATGCATCATGAAATTCACTATTAACCGTGAAGCCCTGTTGGCTCCCTTACAACAAATTGTCAATGTTATTGAAAAACGCCAAACCATGCCAATTTTGGCTAACATTTTGATAAATATACAAAAAGATTCCTTGATTTTGACGGGTACCGACCTTGAAATCCAAATCATAGCCAAAATTACTATCGATGCCCCCTCGATAGGTTCAATTACGGTTCCGGCGCGGAAATTCCTTGATATATGCCGTTTGTTACCCACCAACGCCGACATAAAAATTGAACGCCTAGAGGACAAAATAAAAATTAACGCCCACCGCAGCCGTTTTGTTTTGAGTTGTTTACCCGCTGAAAATTACCCAGAATTTGCCGAATCAAGCTTGGAGCGGCAATTTTCTATTAACGCCGGTAAGCTAAAAAAAGCCTTGGATAAAACGTTATTCTGTATGGCGAATCAAGACGTCCGTTACTATTTAAACGGTTTGTTGTTAAATATTTCAAACCGCAAAATTAAGTTGGTGGCATCAGACGGGCATCGATTAGCGATTTATGAAGACGAATTGGATGAAGCGGCTGGATTTGAAGCGAGGATCATATTGCCTAGAAAAGGCGTGATGGAATTAAGCCGGTTATTGGATGACCCTGAAGCCGATTTAGACGTTGAATTTTCCAGCAACAATATCCGTATCAAAATAAAACATATTGTATTTTCAGCCAAATTGGTCGACGCTAAGTACCCGGATTTTAGTAAAGTTTTTGAACAGCCTTTCTTAAATGAAATCCATATCCAGAAACAGGCTTTAAAAGAAGCCCTGACGCGGGTAGCGGTGCTATCGAATGAAAAATTCAAAGGCGTCAGTTTGGATGTTTATGCGGGTAACTTACGCATTTCTACGCATAACCCCGAACATGACGAAGCGGAAGAAGAAATGTTGATTGAATACACCGGGGAACCGGTCAGCATTGCCTTTAATGCCCAATACCTGCTGGATGCGGTCAGTAATTTGGATTCAGAGCTGGCTGTCTTGACCATAACAAGTAACAACAGCACTTGTTTTATTAACGAACCCAACCTAGAAACCTATAAATTCATCGTTATGCCGATGCGCTTATAACGGGCAATATGTGCTTGACAAAATTGGATATCTATCATTTACGGAATATCCAGCAACAATCCTTTGAGCCTGCACCAGGCATCAATTTTATTTATGGCGAAAATGGCAGCGGCAAAAGTTCGGTGTTAGAAGCCATTTTCATTTTAGGCAGGGCTAAATCGTTTCGAAGCCCAACCATTAAAACCGTTATTAATGCACAAGAAAAACATCTTTTAGTTGCCGGCCAACTGGCGTCTAATCAACACGCCGTCCGGCAATTGGGTATTCAAATAGACAGTAAATCGATTGAAATCCATATTAACAGGGACAGCTCGAACAAACGCTCGGATTTGGCTTACGCGCTCCCGCTACAATTGATTTATCCAAAAAGTTATGAATTGTTGGATGCTGGCCCGCAGCAGAGAAGGGAATTTTTAGACTGGGGGGTTTTTAACCAAGAGCAAAAATTTTTCCCGGCCTGGCGCAATTTTAAACGCGCTTTATTGCAACGTAACGCCTTATTAAAAAATCCAAAGCTCGGACAAATCAATGCCTGGGATAAGGAACTGGCTTATTACGGTACAATGGTCAATCAGTTAAGAGAACGCTATTTGCTTGAGTTTCTCCCTGTTTTTATCGAAATCGCCCGGCAATTCGTCGAATTTGAACATATAAGTTTGTCTTTGGCTTCTGGGTGGGATTTATCAAAAGATCTGCAAGAAGTGTTATTTGAAGAGCAGGAAAAAGACATGCGGTACGGTTATACCCACAGTGGGCCGCATCGTGCGGATTTGCTTTTAATGTTGAATCATCGCTTAGCTAAAGATTTCGTTTCAAGAGGGCATTTAAAATTGTTGGTGCTCAGTCTGAAGCTGGCCCAAGTCCAAGTTTTAGCGCATCAACAAGGCCATGCCGGGTGTATTTTGATCGATGATTTTGCGGCGGAATTGGATAAACAGAACCGGTCGAAATTGCTTCGTTATCTTAACCGTGTCAATTGCCAAGTTTTTATCACGGCGACTGAACTCGGTGATTTCGGCGATTTGAATGCTTCGATGAATTATAAATTGTTCCACATGGAACATGGAAAAATTAGACAAAATTAATGTTCCACGTGGAACAATCACCAACCGATTGACCAGGATAAAAATGAATAACAGTCAATATGACAGCACTAACATTCAAGTGTTAAAAGGCTTGGATGCGGTGAGAAAACGGCCGGGCATGTATATTGGTGATACCGATGATGGTTCAGGATTGCATCATATGGTGTTTGAAGTGGTCGATAACTCGATTGATGAGGCGCTGGCAGGTTTCTGCAAAGAGGTGAGGGTGATCATTCATACGGATGGTTCCGTCACCGTGGCTGACGATGGACGGGGTATCCCTGTTGATATTCATGAAGAGGAAGGGCGTTCGGCGGCCGAAGTGATTATGACGGTGCTGCATGCGGGCGGTAAGTTTGATGACAATGCTTATAAAGTTTCCGGTGGCCTACACGGTGTCGGGGTGTCAGTGGTAAACGCCTTGTCAGAAGAACTAAACTTAGAAATTAGAAAAAATGGCTTTCTCTATACCCAAAAATACCTAATGGGCGTTCCCGCTTCCCCTTTGGCCCTAGCAGGGGAGACGGAAGGCGTCGGCACCTTAATCAATTTCAAACCCAGCACCGAAACCTTTAGCGATGTCGAGTTCCATTACGACATCCTCGCTAAGCGGTTAAGGGAATTGTCTTTTTTAAATTCAGGTGTGCGTATCAGTTTAGATGATGAGCGTAATGGTCGATGCGACGTTTTTGAATTTGAAGGCGGGATCAGTGCTTTTGTTGAACATTTGAATAAAAACAAAACCCCGTTGTTTCCTGAAGTGTTCCATTTTATTGCCGAAAAAGAGGGCGTGATCGTTGAAGTGGCGATGCAATGGAACGATTCCTACCAGGAAAACGTTTTTTGTTACACCAACAACATCCCGCAACGGGACGGCGGTACGCACTTAGCCGGATTCAGGGGTGCCCTGACCAGGACCATTAACCAATACATAGAGTCGACAGGCCTGGCAAAAAAAGAAAAAGTGGCCACCACGGGCGATGATGCCAGAGAGGGATTGACGGCGGTGTTATCCGTGAAAGTGCCTGACCCAAAATTTTCATCACAAACCAAAGACAAATTGGTTTCCTCGGAAGTTAAGCCGCTAGTTGAATCGACTCTGGGCGAAAAATTGCAAGAATTTCTGATGGAAAAGCCGCAGATTGCCAAAACCATAGTCGGAAAAATCATTGATGCGGCCCGCGCCAGGGAAGCGGCCAGAAAAGCCAGGGAAATGACGCGCAGGAAAACCACGCTGGATATAGCGGGGTTGCCGGGCAAATTGGCGGATTGCCAAGAAAAGGATCCGGCGTTGTCAGAGCTGTTTATTGTCGAGGGCGATTCTGCGGGGGGTTCTGCAAAGCAGGGCAGGGACAGGCGGACCCAAGCCATCTTGCCGCTGAAAGGCAAAATCCTTAATGTCGAAAAAGCCCGGTTCGATAAAATGCTGTCTTCGGAAGAAGTCGGCACGTTAATCACCGCCTTAGGTTGCGGTATAGGCAAAGACGAATACAACCTAGCGAAATTACGTTATCACCGCATCATCATCATGACCGACGCCGATGTGGATGGCTCCCATATCAGGACCTTATTGCTGACTTTTTTCTACCGGCAATTGCCTGAAATCATCGAAAAAGGCTATATCTACATCGCCCAGCCGCCACTTTATAAAGTGAAAAAAGGCAAGCAAGAAACCTATGTCAAAGACGATACCGCGTTGAATGAATACTTGATCCAACTGGCATTGGACAAAGCGCAATTGTTCACCGATGAATTAGCGCCGCCGATACAGGGGCAAGGCTTAGAAAAATTGGCCAAAGACCATGCCAGCGTGACCGCCATTATCAACCGGTTGTACAGGCGGTACGACGACCGTGTTTTAGAGCAATTGCCATTGGCCAGAATAATCAATGACAGTGTGAAGAACGATAGTGCGGTGCTATCGGAAGTGTTTTTAGAAATTGAAAGCAGGTTAAATGCGGGGGCGGGCACCGCCGTTTATGGCATCTCAGTAAGTTATCAAAACAGCCATGATTTTTCGGTGACGGTTAACAAGCGGCAGCACGGCATTACCAAAACGTTTACCGTACCGGCAAGTTTCTTCGCCGGAAAAGATTACCGGAAAATGGCACAATTTGCTGAAAACACCGCCGGATTGTTTGGCGAAAATTCATTTATCCGTCTAGGTGAGAAACAAGAGCCGGTCAAGAATTTTAAAGAAGCGTTTGATTGGATGATGAAGGAGGCCAAAAAAGGCCAGCATATCCAACGTTACAAAGGCCTAGGTGAAATGAACCCGGAACAGCTTTGGGAAACCACGCTGGATGCCAATAACCGCCGTTTGTTGCAAGTTCGAATAGAAGACACCATCGCCGCCGACGAAATTTTCACCACGCTAATGGGTGATGTGGTCGAACCGCGCCGGGATTTTATCGTTAAGTATGCGCTGGATGTGACTAATTTGGATGTTTGATTCGTGCCTATCCGGATGTCTCACCCAACCAGCACATGTTTTAAAGAACGTCCGTATCAACGGGAACTACCCACGATCGGATAGGCATGGTAAGAGCCCCCCTCCGGGCCGAAGGACGCAGCCCGGCGCTTAGGTGGCACCCCCGAATCGCGCCGGGGGGGATGTTACGGCATCACCTGCGGGTACTGGGCGTACCTGAGGATTGCCTTAAATCTGTTGCGATGGCCGTGCAGCGCAGACTGTCGAGCACCGCGTAGCCGCTGTTAAAACACGTTCTTATGCTTACCTGTCAAGTCCCGCCTGATTATAAACCAGGGCCACCTCATTAAAA
>DBNZ01000045.1:632-10247 GCA_002299495.1 Methylococcaceae bacterium UBA659 | reverse complement strand
TAGGGCATAAAGGAGGTAGCATCGCGATCGAGAGCAGGCACTGCGTAGGTGTGCCGAGAGCTTGTCGAAGGCTAGGTGGCACGAACGACTTAAGTCAACCGTATTGGAGTGGGAGCGCCGCCCCCCGGCGCGATGCGGGGGCGCAACCGAAGGCGTCGGGTTGCGCTCTTAAGCCCCGGGCGAGCCTCCTGGCCGTTGGCCGTCTGCACAGGCCATCCGTGCACCGCAGACTGTCGCGCGTCGCGTAGCCGCTGTTAAAACACGTTCTAAACCCCGATGACGGCCTGGGCTTGAATATCGGCATGATAAGATGACCTTACCATCGGCGCGCTGGCCACTTGCTTGAAACCCATGGCCTTGGCCCGTTCACCGAACTCGGTAAACTGTTCTGGCGGCAGATAGTTTTTCACCGGCAAATGGGACTTGCCGGGTTGCAGGTATTGTCCTAAGGTCAACATAGAGCAGCCGTGGTCAAGCAAATCCTGCATCACTTGATCCACTTCATCAGGCCGTTCCCCCAGTCCTAGCATTAAACCCGACTTGGTCGGCACCGTCGGGCAAGCTTCCTGAAATTTTTGCAACAACAGCAAAGAACCGTGGTAATCGGCGCCAGGGCGCACCTGTTTGTACAGCCTGGGCACGGTTTCCAGATTGTGGTTGAAGACATCGCAAGGCTGACCGGCAAGAATGCCGATGGCCTTATCCATGCGGCCACGAAAATCCGGCACCAATAGCTCAATTTTGGCGCCCGGCGTTAAGGCGCGGATGCGCTGGACACATTCGGCAAAATGCGCCGCGCCGCCATCGCGCAAATCATCCCGGTCCACCGAGGTGATGACCACATAATTTAAGGCCATCGCCGCCATGGCGGTCGCCAGTAACCGAGGTTCTTCTGGATCCAATGGCAAGGGTTTGCCGTGGGCGACATCGCAGAACGGGCAACGGCGGGTGCATAAATCGCCCATAATCATGAAGGTGGCGGTACCGTGCTGGAAACATTCGCCCATATTGGGGCAGGCGGCCTCCTCGCAAACGCTGTGTAACTGATGTTCGCGCAACAATTGTTTAATCCGGGACACCTCTTCATGGCCGCCCAATTTGGCGCGTATCCAATCCGGCTTCCGCAAGACCGTATCGGGCTGTTCCACCTTAATCGGAATCCGTGCCAGCTTCTCGCTATTGCGTTGATGGGATTCTGGGGTGGAACGGGAAGGCGCTTGATAATTCATTTAATTTGTCCAATGATGGCTTGAGTTAAGGCGTCAGACAATTCGTCATCTGATATGCTCACGCCTAAGTCAGCGAGCTGGGTGACTTTTAGCCCCTGGTAACCGCAAGGGTTTATGGCTGCAAAAGGGCTTAAATCCATACGGTTGTTTAGGCTGAGCCCATGATAGCAGCAATGGTTTTTAATCCTGAGTCCGACCGAACCGATTTTTTCACCGTCCACATACACACCCGGCGCCTCGGCGCGAGCTGCGGCGGCAATGCCTAAACCGGCTAAAACGGTAATCATCGCCTGCTCCAAAAGCGACACCAATTGCCGGATATTGATCCCTAACCGCCTAATGTCCAATAAAACGTAGACCAACACTTGCCCAGGGCCATGATAGGTCACCTGTCCGCCCCGGTCCGATTGGACGACTGGGATCTGTTGATCAATAGCCAACAAATGCTCCCGTTTGCCATTCAAACCCAAGGTGTAAACGGGGGGGTGTTCGACTGTCCATAACTGGTCGGGCGTTTCCGGTTGACGGGCCGCCGTAAACGAGCGCATGGCTTGCCAGGTTGGCAAATAGGGCGTAAGGCCCATGTGCTTGACTATCATTTAGAGTAATACGGGCAAGTCATCCCATGCGGTAGCCGACGTAACGTTGAGTATTGGCGAATGATAACGTTTTCCGATGCTGACAGACAATCTAAGGTTTGCTTGCAGGCGCATTACTGATTTAATGCCGATTTTTTAACCTGTGATTCCACCCAATCCTTATGACTGAAACACTCACTTGCTTCAAAGCCTACGACATCCGTGGCCGCATACCCGACGAACTCAACACCGATGTCGCCTACCGCATAGGCCGCGCCTATGCTGAAAAAATCCAGCCTAAAGCCGTGATCGTCGGCCGCGACATCCGTCTGTCCAGCGACCAAATGGCAGCGGCGGTTTCACGCGGTCTGACCGATGCCGGGGTCGATGTTTACGACATCGGACTGTGCGGCAGCGAAGAAGTCTACTTCGCCACGTTCGCCTATCAAGACCACGGCAAGGCCATGGATGGCGGCATCATGATCACCGCCAGCCATAATCCAAAGGACTACAACGGCATGAAGCTAGTGCGTGAGCAGAGCAAACCGGTCAGTGGCGACACCGGTTTGGACGACATCAAAAAACTGGCCGAAGCCAACCAGTTTGCCGCACCCGCCGCTGAACCAGGCACCATCAAGCGGGTCGACATCGCAGCAGCTTATACCCAACATTTGCTAGGTTATATCGACATTGCTCAACTGAAACCATTGAAAGTCGTGGTCAACGCCGGCAACGGCGCGGCCGGCCATGTCGTCGACCGGCTTGAAGCCCATCTGCCGATGATTGACTTCATCAAAATCCACCACGAGCCGGACGGTCATTTCCCCAACGGCATCCCCAATCCGCTGTTGCCGGAAAACCGCCACGGCACTGTCGCCGCCATCGCCGAACACGGGGCCAATTTGGGCATCGCCTGGGACGGCGACTTCGACCGTTGCTTCTTGTTCGACGAAACGGGCCGGTTTATCGAAGGCTATTACATCGTCGGCCTGTTAGCGACGGCGTTTTTGACACGCTTTCCGGGGGCAAAGATCGTCCACGACCCGCGTTTGACCTGGAACACCATCGACTTAGTGTCCTGCTTCGGCGGCCAACCCATACAAAGCAAAACCGGCCACGCCTTCATCAAAGAACGCATGCGCTTGGAGGACGCCGTCTACGGCGGCGAAATGAGCGCACACCATTACTTCCGCGACTTCGCCTATTGCGACAGCGGCATGATCCCGTGGCTGTTGGTGATTGCGTTGATGGGCGGCAGCGGCAAGCCGTTATCGCAACTGGTCGACGCACGCATGCGATTATTTCCGGCCAGCGGCGAAATCAACCGCACCATCGCCGAACCCGCCGCCGTGCTGGAAAAAATCCGCCAACACTACAGCGGCGATGCGGTGCAAGTTGATTTCACCGACGGACTCGGTATGGAATTTGCTGATTGGCGGTTTAATTTGCGTTGCTCGAATACAGAGCCGTTAGTCAGGCTGAATGTCGAAGCTAGGGGTGACGAGGCGTTGATGCGGGCACAGACGGAAGCGCTGCTGGAGATGCTGGGGAGATGAGCCTCTGTAACCGAGTGTTAATGGCGCGTCGCCATTGATATGGCTTGGCCATTTTGCGACACCGGATGTGATACTGGAAGGGTCACTTTACAACGTCATGCTGAGTGTCACGTTTTTGGGTGTATGCCGTGGCATTTCGTTGGCTCATAAAAAAGCCCATGTTTCTTTTTGAAACATGGGCTTGTGTATCTCTTTGCACTTCCTGAAACCCTTGTTTGGTACCGACGGCCGGACTTGAACCGGCACGACTTGCGTCACCACCCCCTCAAGATGGCGTGTCTACCAATTTCACCACGTCGGCTTTAAGCTGTTATTTTTTTTCCGCTTCCTGAGGTTTATCTTCCTTGCCGCCTTGGGCAGGTTCCTTAACGGATGGAACGGTGTCGTTATCTTGGACAGAAGCCTGAGATTTAGCATTCGGCACTTGTGGTATTGCCTGCTCCGGCTTTTCCATATCAAAAATTCCCATATCAAAAAAAGGAATCAAAGGCGCTTCTGATTTTTTAGCGGGCGGCTGCTCCAGAATAATGTCTTGGTTGCCGGTTTGATTTCCGCCAATGACGGCCAAGGTCAGGCTGGTGGTAAAAAAAAGCGTGGCAAAAATAGCCGTCGTGCGGGTCAGGAAAGAACCCGCTCCCTGTGACCCAAAGACGCTACCAGAAGCCCCTGACCCAAAAGAGGCTCCGGCATCGGCACCTTTGCCTTGCTGTATCATTATCAGGCCTATAATGCCTATGGCCAGAAACACATGAATTACAATAAGTACTTGATACATAGATTAAATTCGTTTTATACCGAGTGATAAATCTGTAAGAAGGATTCGGCTTCCAAGGAGGCTCCGCCAATCAAACCGCCGTCAATATCCGGCATGGCGAATAGCCCCTTAGCGTTTTCTGGCTTGGCGCTGCCGCCGTACACAATTTGCAGGTTTTCAGCTATTTGCTGATCCCTAGCGGCCATATATTGGCGGATGTATTGATGGACTTCTTGGGCTTGTTCAGCTGATGCGGTTTTGCCGGTGCCAATCGCCCAGACAGGTTCATAAGCAATGACCGCTTTGCTGAATGCGGCTATTCCTGCCGCATTTATGACGGCTGCCAGTTGTTCGTCTATAACGGCAAATGTTTGGTCTTGTTCGCGTTGTGCCAATGTTTCGCCCACACACAAAACCGGGAGGATATTTTTTTCCACGGCCTGGCAAAAACGCGCGGCCACTGATTCGTTGGTGTCACCATAGTGAGTACGCCGTTCGGAATGGCCCACTAGAGCAAATCTGCAAGAGAATTCACTCAACATCGATGCAGAAACCTCGCCGGTAAAGGCGCCAGACGGTTTATCGGCTACATTTTGGGCGCCCAGTCCCAAACGTGTGCCGCTGGTGATTTCTGCTAAGTCCGCAAGGTAAACATAAGGGGCGCAAACAGCGATGTCGGCGAAGCTTTCACCCATGCCGTCAATGATCGCTTCCGCGAGCGCTTTAGCGTCGGCTCTTGTGCCATTCATTTTCCAATTTCCGAGTACGAGCATCTGACGCATGGTTACCTCCCCCTAGAATAAAACCCGCAATCTTATAGAAAATTATCCGTTAACTCAAGCCCCAATTGCCTGCTTGACCGACTCCGACAAGTCTAAGGCAAGCTTTTCGACTTGTTCTTGATCCTTTCCTTCAACCATCACTCGAATCAACGGTTCAGTCCCGGAGGCCCTTAATAAAACCCGCCCTGCTTCGCCTAATTGGCGCTCAGCCGATGCCATGGCCGCCTTGATTACCGGGTGGTTATCAAGGTCAATTTTTCCAGATGTTTTGATATTGATTAACACCTGGGGATACTTGCTCATGCCAGATTTCAACTCATGCAGGCTCCTACCACTAGTCTGCATCTCCGCTAACACCAGTAAAGCGGCGATGATCCCGTCCCCCGTGGTGGTTTTGTCCAGACAGATGATATGGCCAGAACTCTCGCCGCCTAAAACGCCATCGTGTTCTTGGAGCATTTCCATCACATAGCGATCCCCGACTTTGGCCCTGAGTAACGGGATATTCAGTTGCTTGAGCGCATGTTCCATACCTAGGTTGGTCATTAACGTACCGACTACAGGGCCTTTCATTTGCCCGGCGGCCAGCTTTGCTTTGGCAATGATATAAATAATTTCATCGCCATCGACCACTTCGCCTTTATGGTCGACCATGATCAACCGGTCTCCGTCGCCGTCCAACGCTATGCCGACGTCGGCTTGATGCGCTAAGACCGCCGCAGCTAGCTTGGCTGGCTTGGTGGCGCCGCAATCGTGGTTGATGTTAAGGCCATCAGGCTCGACCGCCATCGCAATGACTTCAGCGCCGACTTCACTAAAAACGGGAGGGGCTACATGATAAGTCGCCCCGTTAGCACAATCGACGATAATTTTCATCGCCCCAAAATCCAGTTTGGTGGGTACGCTGGCCTTACAAAACTCTATGTAACGTCCAGGCGCATCACTGAGACGTTTGGCCTTGCCTAAACGGGCTGAAGCCACCGTGGTCATCGGCAAGTCCAAATAGTCCTCTATTTGTCGTTCAATTTCATCTGGTAATTTTGTCCCTTGCACAGAAAAAAATTTGACGCCATTGTCATAGTAAGGATTATGTGAGGCGCTTATGACAATTCCCGCTTTTGCCCTTAAGGTACGGGTCAAATAAGCAATCGCAGGAGTCGGCATAGGCCCTAGCAACCGGGTATCTACGCCCGCCGCAGTGAGTCCCGCTTCCAACGCGGATTCAAACATGTAACCCGAAATACGGGTGTCTTTTCCGACCAAGACAAAATCATGGTTATCATTGGCGAACACTTTTCCTGCGGCCCAGCCCAGTTTTAATAAAAAATCAGCGGTGATAGGGGGCTCCCCCACTTTGCCGCGAATCCCGTCAGTTCCAAAATATTTTCTTGCCATTATTCAAAAGCCTGTAAATTCATAAAAAAAGGGGCATTACACCCCTTTTTTTGACTGGTCCATTAATTATCAATTTTGCTCGACAGCGGTCCCGGCAATGGGCGATTCAGGCATTAACTTGCCTTTAACCCATTTGTCATTGGCGCTGGCGCCGCCGCCAGGAGGAAGATCATGCCACCCATCGGGATCACGAACCTGCGTTCGCGCCATCAAATCATCGATTTGGTCTTTGTTGATAGTCTCATATTTCATTAAGGCTTCTGCCATCGCATACAATATGTCGATATTGTCCTTGATGATTTTTTCTGCCCGTTCATAGTTACGGTCAATGATGGAGCGAATTTCCTCATCGATGGTATGGGAGGTTTCCTCGGCGACCGATTTATGTTGGGTTACAGAACGCCCCAAGAAAATCTCGCCTTCCTCCTCACTGTAGGCTAAAGGCCCTAAACGTTGCGACAAGCCCCATTTTGTCACCATGTTCCTGGCCAACTCGGTCGCCCGTTCAATGTCATTCGAGGCCCCCGTACTGACTTGTTCCCAGCCAAAAACGACTTCTTCGGCTATGCGGCCGCCGTATAAACTGGAAATCATGCTGTCCAGCTTTTGCTTGCTGGCGCTGTATTGGTCTTTTTCCGGCAAGAACATGGTGATGCCCAATGCCCGGCCACGCGGCATGATGCTGACTTTATAGACCGGGTCGTGCTCAGGGACTAAGCGTCCGACAATAGCATGCCCGGCCTCATGATACGCCGTCATGCGCTTTTCCTTTTCGCCCATGACCATCGAGTGACGTTCAGCC
The DNA here is from genome assembly GCA_002299495.1 of Methylococcaceae bacterium UBA659. Taxonomy (GTDB): domain Bacteria; phylum Pseudomonadota; class Gammaproteobacteria; order Methylococcales; family Methylomonadaceae; genus Methylovulum. The sequence goes on along the minus strand of DBNZ01000045.1, from coordinate 3,151 downwards.
CCCATGATGATTTTGTCTTTGGCTTTCTCCAAATCCAGCATGCTGACCACGCGCTTGTTCATGCGGGCTGCGAATAAAGCCGCCTCGTTGATGAGGTTGGCCAAGTCAGCGCCTGAAAATCCTGGTGTTCCCTGGGCAATGTATTTGATTTCCACATCATCAGCGATGGGGACTTTTTTGATGTGGACAGTCAAGATTTGTTCACGCCCCCTGATATCGGGCAATCCGACGGTTACCTGGCGGTCAAAACGGCCTGGACGTAACAACGCCTTATCCAAGACATCAGGACGGTTAGTCGCGGCAATCACAATGACGCCCTCATTGCCTTCAAAGCCATCCATTTCTACCAGCAATTGGTTGAGCGTCTGCTCACGCTCATCATTACCGCCACCCAAACCAGCCCCACGCTGGCGACCGACCGCATCAATCTCATCAATAAAAATAATGCAAGGGGCATGTTTCTTGGCCTGGTCAAACATATCTCGGACACGGGAAGCGCCGACACCCACAAACATTTCGACAAAGTCAGAACCCGAAATCGTAAAGAAGGGGACTTTCGCCTCCCCGGCTATCGCCCTTGCCAACAAGGTCTTTCCGGTTCCGGGCGGTCCCACCATTAAAGCGCCCCGTGGTATTTTTCCACCCAGTACTTGATACTTTGCCGGGTCTCTCAAGAAATCAACCATTTCAGCCACTTCTTCTTTGGCTTCGTCACATCCTGCGACATCTGCAAAGGTAACTTTGATTTGGTTTTCTTCCAACATGCGCGCCTTGCTTTTACCGAAACTCATGGCGCTACGGCCACCGGCTCCGCCACCTTGCATTTGGCGCATGAAAAAAATCCAAACGGCAATCAACAAAAGCATAGGGCCAAACGACACCAACAACTGGATTAGCAATGACGGCTGTTCAGGCGGAATGACTTTAATGTCAACATTATTGGCCAACAAGTCATCGACCATATGGGGGTCGGACGGGGCATAGGTCTTAAACAGTTGCCCGCTTTGCATTTTGCCTTTAATCACCAGGTCATCAATCATTACCTCGGTGACCTGCCCCGCCCTGACGGCATCAATGAATTGGGAATAGGACACGGCGGTATCGTCCCGTTCAACCTGAGGGCCAAAATTATTGAATAGGGACATCAATACAATGGCGATGACAACCCATAAGATTAAGTTTTTTATAATTTCATTCAATTTACACGCCCCCTGGGCCTGTTAAGTCCAAAAAAGTAGTTTGAGCCAAATCCTTGCAAGATCATAGTCTAAGGCATTGGTTCATTAGGTGTTGATAGACCCCGCCTTAAAACCATCAACTTCTGCAATATAGGTACGGCATCTTGTCATTTAAAGCCTTTTGCTAAAATATAAACCTCCTTACTGCGCGGTCTAGAGGCCTTAGGCTTCCTTATGGACACTTTGGTAAAAAGCAGCTGGACATCCCGATGGAATTCTGCAAAACCTGCGCCTTGAAAAATCTTCACCAAGAATACCCCGTTTCTTGCCAATAGGGTCCGCGCCGTGTCTAACGCCAATTCGGCCAAGAACATGGCACGGGGTTGGTCGATTTCCTTGTTGCCGCTCATATTAGGCGCCATATCCGATAACACCAGATTAATCTCGGCCCCGTTTAGGCTTTCAAGAAGCCGCTTTAAAATCTCTTCTTCCCGAAAATCGCCTTGGATAAACTCCACACCCACCAAAGGCTCCATAGGCAAGACGTCCAACGCAATGAGTCTGTCGTTTTTCCCCATCAAATGTCTGGCATATTGTGACCAGCCACCGGGGGCCGCCCCCAAATCCACGATATTCATGCCAGGCTTGATAATGTTGTCTTTAGCTTGAATTTCATCAAGTTTGAATGCCGCACGGGAACGGTATCCTAGGGCTTGGGAAAGCTTGACATATTCATCGTCGAAATGTTCTTGCATCCAACGGGCACTGCTTTTACTTCTAGTCATAATCAAAGTTTGGTGTAAAATCGGCGATTTTTTTAAGCCGAACCATGAAACCAGCAGACAAAAGAAGCTTTCGAGCCCTAGCCCATCCCTTAAAACCCGTCATTATGATTGGTCAAGCCGGCTTCACAGCCGCCACCTTAGCGGAAACGCAGCTGGCGTTGGACGCACATGAATTGATAAAGGTCAAAATCCGTGCAGAAAAGGATGATCGAAAGGTGATCTGCCAAACCCTTTGTGCCGAGACGGGGGCCGAATTGATCCAAACTATCGGCCAAATTGCCGTGCTTTACCGCCAGAAGCCCAACAAAAAAACTTGCTAAGCCATTCATTTTCTGTCTGAGTTTGCATCTTAAATGTATTGAATGGAAATAATTTCATATTCAACATTGCCGCCGGGGGCCTTCACGGTGACCGCGTCTTCAACTTCTTTGCCAATTAACGCACGCGCTATGGGCGAACCGATAGATATCCGGCCTTCTTTAATACTGGCCTCATCTTCGCCGACAATTTGATATACGACACGTTTTTGGGTATCTAAATCTTCAATTTCCACCGT
>DBNZ01000045.1:0-258 GCA_002299495.1 Methylococcaceae bacterium UBA659 | reverse complement strand
GCATTGGACAATTTGGCTTCAATTTCCGCGATACGCCCCTCGGCAAAGCTTTGTTGTTCGCGTGCGGCATGGTATTCGGCGTTTTCCTTCAAGTCGCCGTGCGCCCGGGCTTCGGCAATCGCCGCGATAATGCGCGGGCGGGTAACGGTTTTTAATTCTTCCAATTCCTCGCGTAATTTGTTCGCCCCGGTCACGGTTAATGGTACTTTTGTCATCGTTCTCACTCCTTTTTATTTTTCCATTGCCTGCGTTATGCCA
>DBNZ01000140.1:4872-6627 GCA_002299495.1 Methylococcaceae bacterium UBA659 | reverse complement strand
GCCCCGCACACAGTGTGCGGGGCGGCGATCTTTTAGCTTTGACATTTTAGAGGCTGAGTCGGTTACCGACGGCTTAGGAAACAATACCATGAGCGAAAGCTTTGCCGAATTATTTGAAGAAAGTCTGACCAAAACCGAAATGCGTCCGGGCGCAATGTTGATAGGCACGGTGATCGACATCGAAAATGACATGATTATTGTCAGCACCAACGCCAAATCAGAAGGCGTAATCCCTAAATGGCAATTCCTGAACAACCATGGTGACCTAGAAGTCGCCATTGGCGATGAAATTGAAGTTGCCTTGGACATGTTTGAGGACGGCCTAGGAGCCACGCTGCTTTCCCGAGACAAGGCCAAGAAAAATAAAGCCTGGTTTGAGCTGGAACAAGCCTTTGAAAAAGCCACCTCGGTGGTTGGTCGTATCAGCGGCAAGGTTCGTGGCGGCTTTACGGTTGACGTGGGCGCCTTACGGGCCTTTTTACCGGGTTCACTGGTCGATGTCCGACCCATCCGCGACACCACTTTCTTGGAAAACCGGGATCTGGAATTCAAAGTCATTAAAATTGACCAAAAACGCAATAACGTGGTGTTGTCACGCCGTGCCGTGGTGGAAAAGGAATACAGCGCGGAACGCGAAGAATTGCTGAAAACCTTGGATGAAGGCGCGGTTGTCACCGGCGTGGTCAAAAATTTGACTGATTACGGCGCCTTCATTGATTTAGGCGGTATCGACGGTTTGCTGCATATCACCGACATGGCTTGGCGCCGCGTCCGCCATCCATCCGAATGCGTGGAAATCGGCCAAGAAATCCAAGTCAAGGTGCTTAAATACGACAAAGAAAAAAACCGCGTTTCATTAGGCATGAAACAAATGGGCGAAGACCCGTGGCTGAACATCGCCCGCCGTTATCCCGCCGGCACCCGCGCCTTCGGCAAGATCAATAACCTGACCGATTACGGTTGCTTCGTGGAAATCGAGGAAGGCGTGGAAGGTTTGGTGCATGTATCCGAAATGGATTGGACCAACAAAAATGTCAATCCCGGAAAATTGGTGCAACTGGGCGATGAAGTCGAAGTGATGGTGTTGGAAATCGACGAGGAACGCCGCCGTATTTCGCTGGGCATGAAGCAATGCAAATCTAACCCTTGGGATGAATTTGCAGCCACCCACAACAAAGGTGACAAAATTTCCGGCAAAATCAAATCCATCACCGATTTCGGCATTTTCATCGGACTGGACGGCGGCATCGACGGCTTAGTGCATATGTCCGACATTTCTTGGTCTGAAGAAGGCGAAACAGCGGTCCGTGAATACAAAAAAGGCGATGAGTTGGAAACGGTCATTTTGGCCATTGATTCGGAACGTGAACGGATTTCACTGGGTATCAAACAATTAGAACAAGACCCGTTCCAAAACTACCTCGCAACCCATGAAAAAGGCTGCTTGGTGAGCGGCGTCATAAAAGAGGTGGACGCTAAAGGCGCCGTAGTGACTTTAGCTGACAATGTAGAAGGTTATCTGCGGGCTTCCGAAATCCAGCGTGACCGGGTTGAAGATGCCAGGACCCTGTTAAATGCAGGTGACAGCATAGAAGCCAAATTCATCGGCGTTGATAAAAAAAGCAAGTCCATTTCCCTGTCCATCAAAGTAAAAGAGGTTGAAGAGGAAGCACATACTATCAAAGACCACTCCCAGCCAGCGACGGGATCTCCTACGTTTGCGGATATCTTCAAGCAAATGGAAAAATAAAACCA
>DBNZ01000140.1:0-4431 GCA_002299495.1 Methylococcaceae bacterium UBA659 | reverse complement strand
CCGTCAAGGATGTCGAGTTGGCGGTAAAATGCATCATTGAACAAATGAATTCGGCATTATCCTCCGGCGAACGCATTGAGATCAGAGGCTTTGGCAGTTTCTCCTTGCATGTAAGGCCACCTAGAGTGGGCAGGAACCCAAAAACCGGGGCATCCGTCATCTTGTCAAAAAAACATGTGCCGCATTTCAAACCCGGGAAAGAGTTGCGTGACCGGGTTGATGCATCCCGTGATAAATTCAGTATCCAAGATTAAAATCCCGAATAAGGCCATCAACGCAGTTGCTGTTGATGGCTCTGCCATAGCCATTCTGTCGGACAGCCCTTCCTGAACAGCCATGTGTATCTACACACCTAGATAAACATATCCCCTAAAATACCAAACTCTCTGTTTGTAGCGCGCTTAGGGCAGTTTTTTTTCAGTACATTCATTTAATCTGCCCCTTTTTTTAAACCAGCGGCCAGCACACCGGATGAACACGATGCCCACAGATCATTTGATTGGTTACTTAACCCAGGCGAAAGGCAATGGCATGGAGGCAAGAATTGCCGATCATTACACCAATGAAATGCCGTTGATCAGGATTGATGAAGAGGAAATATTGGCGGGACAAATCGGTTCCTATGTAGTGATCCGGCAAGGCACCATCAAGGTATTGGCATTGGTCATCAAAATTTGGGAGACGCCCGCCAGAAACAGCGGCTCATCCCGTTTTATTTTCATGATACCGGTGGGCGAAATGCTCGAGGATGGCTCGTTTAGCCGGGGGGTTTTGCATTACCCCACCCCTGGCGCCAGTGTGCATGCGGTGGGAATCAAAGAAATCAACGCGATATTTTCCCAATTTAGGGAATATGGGTTTTTTGTCGGCCAATTATCCTCACATAAAAGTTACCCATTAAGCCTTAACCCTCAAGCATTGTTTAGCCGTCATTTTGCCATCGTCGGACAATCCGGGGCGGGAAAATCTTGGGCTGTCACCAGCATTATCCAGAGCACGTTAAAAGCCATGCCCCATTGCCATATAGTCTTATTGGACCTGCATGGCGAATACTGCTGGAAAACCCAGGGAGGGGCGCTCAGGTCCGCGTTCCCCAGCTATCTGGTCAACTATGTCGATACCACGGAAATGGAAATGCCCTATTGGTTGATGAGCTTTGCCGAATTGGTGGACTTGTTCATAGACCGGAGTGATGCAACCGCCTCGATGCAAATATCGTATATGCGGGAGGTAATCCAACAACTTAAGCGCAAGGAGGCCGCCAAAATTGGCATGGCCTCAAGCACCGTTGACACACCCGTATATTTTTCCTTAGCGGAAATGTACATGGCTTTTAAATCGGCCAATGAGGAAAAAAGGGAATTCGGCAAGGTGCAAGGGGCATTGTATGGGCAATTTGAAGAATTTTTGATCCGCATGCAAAGCCGTTTTAACGACAACCGTTATAATTTTTTGTTGCAGCCAAAAAAACATAATAACTCCGCCAGCTTGGCCGACTTGCTGCGGGAGTTTGTGGGCTTAGGCGCCATCAAAGCGAACGTCACGGTGGTCGATTTAAGCTCGGTGCCCACCGATGTCAGGCCGGCGGTTTCCGCCCAAGTGGGGCGCTTAATTTATGAGTTTAATTACTGGAACCCCAAACGGCGTGAATTTCCTATCACCTTGATTTGCGAGGAGGCCCATGCTTATATCCCTAGGGAAAAAGGCGGCCAATTTGAAGGCACCAAAAAAGTGATGGAACGAATCGCCAAGGAAGGGCGCAAATATGGAGTATCCATCGGCGTGGTCAGCCAGCGGCCTACGGAACTGTCAGAAACCATGCTGTCCCAATGCAGCTCGTTCATTTGCCTTAGGACATCCAACCCGGACGACCAGGCCTATATCAAAAAACTATTGCCGGAAGCGCAGGGCGATTTAGCGGACATCCTCAGCTCATTATCTAGGGGTGAAGCCTTAGTGTTAGGCGATGCGACACCGGTGCCGACCCGGGTGCAAATTTACCGGCCCAACCCAACCCCCAAAAGCAACGACGTTGATTATTACGCTCATTGGAAAGAAGGCCTCGATGATTTGGACGTCCAGGAAATTGTCGATTTATGGCGTTCCCAGACTAGGAAGTGACCATGAGCGCGGGATTTTAGAGGGTAGCGTTCACGTTAACCTAAAAAGCCCCGCCCATTACTGAAACCGATGGGCTTTTAGCCCGCAAAAACAAACGGTAAGTATTGGGCTTTCCAAAAGTTTTCCTGCACATGCCGGGTTAAATCTGATCCCGACAATCCAGTCAAAGTGGCCGAACCGTCTGCCAGTGCCCGTTTCAATACCCTGACCGTAATGAACTGGCTGACTTTTTGCAGATCGGCCATAGGCGGATAAATCCGACCGCAGGACAGATAATGTTCTGCGGTGTAATCCGCCAACGCATAGGCCGCCTCCGCCACCATTCCATCGCTTATCCGGGTACATTCGCCCAACACGGCGGCAAACCCTAAGCCTGGGAAAATGAACGCATTGTTGCCTTGCCCTATCGGAATGCTGCGGCCGTTATATGCAACGTCATCAAACGGGCTGCCGGTGGCGATAATCGCCCTGCCTCCGGTCCATGCGACAATGGCTGCCGGTTCGGCCTCGCAATTGGAAGTCGGGTTTGATAATGGGAAAATAATCGGCATCCGGTTGTTTTCGGCCATCAACTGGATCAAGCACCCGTCAAATAGCCCGGCAACACCTGACAGGCCAATCAAAACCGTCGGCTTTGCCTGCCGGACCACTTCCGCCAAATTCGGCAGTTCGCCTGCAATAGGCCAATCCTGATAACTATCCCTAAATTGAGCCACTGGAAACTTATACGCGTCGGACGTTATCCCCTCCACCACCAAACCGTGGGCATCCAAAATGAACAGTTGCCGCCGGGCTTGCTCCCTCGTCAGGCCTTCATGCACCATGCCTTCAAGAATCGCCAACGCGACCCCGACCCCACCGGCGCCAGCACCTGCCACCACCACCCGCTGATCCGCCAATCTCTCGCCTTTCTTGCGGCATGCGGACAATAACCCCGCCAACGCCACCGCACCGGTGCCCTGGATATCATCGTTAAAGCTAGGGATCCTACTCTGGTAACGTTCCAACACCGAGAAGGCCATGTTTTTCGCAAAATCTTCCCATTGAATGATCGCTTTCGGCCATTTTTTTTGTACCGCATCGACAAACCGGTCGACAAACTCAAAATAGGCCTCATTCTGCAAACGGTGTTGATGGATACCCAAATAATGGCGGTCATGCAGCAATGCCTCGCGGTCAGTGCCGACATCCAGGTTCACCGGCAAGGTCTGGTACGGGCACAGGCCGCCGCCTACGGTGTACAGGGATAATTTGCCAATACAAATGGCCAGGCCACCCATACCTTGGTCGCCAATGCCCAAAATGGCCGAAGCATCGGTCACGACCAACATACGCACATCATGCCAGGGGTGCTGGGCCAGTATATCCTCTACCCTAGCGATAGTTTTTGGGGCTAAGGTCAAACCACGCGGGGTGGTATAAAGGTTACTGAATTGTTGCGCGACCAAGCCAATAGTGGGGGTATAAACTATCGGCGCCATTTCCACCAAATGACGTTCTAGTAGCGCATAAAACAATACTTCGGAGCGTTCCTGAAGCGCCCTAAGGAATTGATGCTTGGAAATATCGTCCGGTTGGCGGCAAAAATTTCCGTACAACCGTTCAATTTCGCTTTCCATGTCCACGACTTGGGGCGGCAAAAAGCCGTCCAGCCCCAATTCCATCCGCTCTTGATCACTGAAAGCCGTGCCTTTATTGGTTTCCGGTAACCGCAACAAGATTACCCCGCGGACTGAAACTTTTACAAACGGGTTGCCGTTTTCATCCACTTGATAGTCAAAATAATCGCTTAATGGAGGCATGGATGGAATTCCTTGACTGGAGCGTTTTAATAGAGATTGATCCGCATCGGCAAGCCTTGTGTCGCCGCCTTACCGGGTAAAAACACACGCCTTCCGAGTCAAATTTTGGTTTAGAAATAGCGGATAAGCAAGTGATTTAATAACCGAGGTTACGCGACCACCATGCAAATATCGTATTCTGCCAAGATGAAAAAAAACAGAACTTGGGCGCTACACGGATTATTTAACCGACCCGTTTGGCTAGGCACCGGCGAGGGTTGATTGATTGCTGAACGAATCATTGGACGCTAAAACCGCCAGCCATCGATATCCATTTCGGGTTGTTTTTATACTCCTTTTAATCAAAGAGCTAACCATGAAAAAAACAGTAAGACCCGGCTTCTTAGGGTTTTAAAACAGCGTTCCACTATTCCGTAAATAAAGCGTTTTGGGGCGTAAAGTATGTCCTAAGCCATCAGTTGATCTGGAATGCCCAACAACCAGCGTTCGCAAAAATAGCGACTCCCCC
>DBNZ01000197.1:15649-17564 GCA_002299495.1 Methylococcaceae bacterium UBA659 | reverse complement strand
GGGTACTTCGTGCGCCATTGCTATGCAAAAAAGCGGGCTTTTTAGCAAGTCTTACCGCTTGCAGGGCTAGCCATTTTTGCACGGTCGCGCCGAAAAGTTCAAGACCGGGTTCTAAGTCTGGAAGCCTTTGAGCTTAATCTCAATCAGGCGCAAAGCCCCTGAGTCTAATTTCGATCAGTGGTTGGTCTTCTTGGCCCAGTTGGCGGAATCTTAAGACATTGCTTTCGACATTTACGTCATCGTCATCGTCATGGTCATGCTCATCGTCATGGTCATCGTCATCGCACTTGCTCTTTACTAAAAACCAAGGGGAATCACGGAAAGATGAACCATCGTCGTCCCTAAAGTTAATGTCGCTGGTAAAAGCCACCCAATTGCGGTTGATGGGCGCAACGGAAATCGGTGGTTGGGCGGGGTCCCCTGGAAAATTGACCACGGAGGTGGCGGTCAAACCGGCGCGGTACAATACTTCATCGGATGCTGCGGGCCCTAGGGTGGTGTGGACATAAGCGATTGAAATCGGTCCCATACCCCTGAAACCGCCGCGCAGGAAGTCGTTGATTTCAAAATATTGCCGACCGGGTTCGGACAGTCTCAAATCGTAATCAACATTATCCATTCTAAATTTTGCGCCATAAATGCATTGGTCGTCTTTTTTCCAAACCCTGTCAATTACAGTGCCCACCTTAATCGACCGCCCTAGGGTATAGGTATTTCTCATGATCATATCGCGTCTGATATTAGCGATTCTTTGGTAGCCTCTTAAGGGGGGGGTGGCTCTTGGCAGCGCACAGGTGTTGTTTTCACCGCCAGAGGGTTCAAAAGTGGGTGGCGTTGAGCCGTTTGGATTGTTGCCAAAATCCCCTGTGGTGTTGCACACGACATAAGCCGAGATATCCCCCTCGCCAACCGCAACCCCTTGGCTAGGCAGTCTAACGAACCCAGTAGCCGAAGCCGCCGTTGAGGCAAGCAACAAAGCACTGAAAGTACCGCTAAGAACTAAATTTTTGTTCATGGTCGCTCCAATATTTTTATTAAGTTTATCGGGTAGGTGAATCGCTTAGGCCTACCCGATGTTTTTCGGGTAGGCCTCGGTTTATCAAGCGAAAACCCACCCCAAAGCTTTGCTTGGCTTTTATTGCCTGTTAGAGTGTAAACCATAAACAATTTTCCAGGTTAATGGTGTTGGCAACATTGGGAATTTTTCCTAGCAAGTTTCCTTTCCGAATCCTCTACTATGTCAAGCCATTTTGTTCTTTGGCTGTCAAGCAATGCATACATCGGTAACTGCCCCCTACTTTTTGCAATGACCTCGTCATTGATTCAGAATCTTATGCCTTTTGCGCCGGATAACGTTGCCCGACTCAGTGTTTTATTTTTGCTGGCAACCTGGTCGTATTCATGGCCTGATTTTTGTTTAGCCGAGGACGCAGAAAGCGCGGCAACGATAGAGCTGGATATAAAGCTGGATGAGGTGCTGGTCGAACGCGCGGTCTATAAAAAAATCGGGCCTTGGGAAGGGCTGGAGTTGGAAAAGGAGCAAATTGCCGGGAATGTCCAATCCATTACCAGCCAAGATATCAAAGATTCCTACGCCACGAGTCTGGGCGATTTGATGGGTTCAAAGTTACAGTCGATCAGTGTCAACGACTATCAGGGCAACCCGTTCCAAATGGATATTAATTACCGGGGTTTTTCGGCCTCGCCCCAAATTGGCGCCCCGCAGGGTTTGTCGGTCTTTTTAGATGGCGTCAGGGTTAACGAGCCATTTGGCGATGTCGTCAACTGGGATTTGATCCCGCTGAACGCACTGTCCGGCATGGACGTTTTTCCGGGTTCCAACCCCTTGTTTGGTTTGAATACTTTGGGTGGTGCCTTGGCATTGCGGACGAAAAATGGGTTTGACGATACCGGG
>DBNZ01000197.1:13543-15258 GCA_002299495.1 Methylococcaceae bacterium UBA659 | reverse complement strand
TGGAACAACGGCACGGTGGGCGGTTTTTTGTCGTTCACCGGCTTTGATGAAGACGGCTGGCGGGACAATTCACCGTCGCAAGTCAAGCAAGGTTTTGGGCGTTTCGACTGGCGCGGGGATGGGTTTTCGGCCAAGGCCAGCTTTTTGGTGGTCGATAACCGGTTGCTGGGAAATGGGTTGATTCCTACCGATTTGTACCAGCAAAACCCGGCATCCGTGTTGAGTTCGCCGGACGTTACCGAAAATGATTTGCAGCAATACAACTTCGGAGGGGAATGGTTTTTTAATGACAATATGAGCTTGACCGGCCAGTTTTATCGCCGCAACAGCAATAGGGCGGCGTTGGCGGGTGACATTTATGAGGATTTCAGTGATATGGAAAGCGACTGGAGCAACCCCTTGCAAGCCAATGGCACCCGGACCGGGCAACCGATTTGCCGTTACCAGGATGTTAACGTTGACGGTGTGCCCGATTACGGTTTGGACAAAAACCTTGACGGCGCCATCGATGTCGGCAGCGTTAACGCGCCATTAGAGCGGGACGATTTCGATTACCTGGTGCGGATTCCGCCCATGGACAGAAACTGTGACTTGGTCAATTACACGCCGGTTAGCCCTGATTCCGGACCCCGCAACGGCGCCGCAGGCGACCCTAGAAACCAAAGGCCGGGCCTGTCCTCTAGGGGATGGGTGGACGGTACGCCGATTGGCGTGTTGACCAACAGTGCCATCGGGCAGGTCAGTGATGGCGCCAACCTGCAATTAAACTGGAACAGTCGGCAGCATAAGTTCATGCTAGGCGGTTCGGTCGACGCCTCCAGCACTGATTTCAACACCGGCCAACAGTTGGGCCTGATGGATGCCTCGCGCCGGGTTTTCCTGGCACCAGACCAGATCGACCCCATTTTTGTGGCCGCCCAACAAGCCATCCAAAATAATAACTTCGACGGCAAATCGATTACTTCAAGCGGCTACTTTAGTGAAACCTATTCACCCAAGGATAATTTGCATTTGAGTTTATCCGGCCGTTTCAACCATACCTATGTGAACAACAATTTGCGTGTGCGTACCCGGGCTGGTTTTGAAAACTTGCATGATATTCAGAATGCTAACGCGTACAGGCCGACTGTCATCGTTTGTCCTGGGAGTGACCCCGCTGCTTGTCCCTCGGATGCCAATTACAACTTGCTGGCGAATTGGGACAAAGACGTGGTGTTGTCGCAAGACCCCTATTATGGATTGGGCAGCTACAGCGAATTGCCCACCTCTGATCAATTTAATTACCAATCGTTTAATCCGTCGGTGGGTATAAGTTACCTCCCTTTCAAGGCGGGCAATGGCAACCTAAAGCATCTCAACCCTTTCTTCAATTGGAGCCAAGGCACCCGTGTGCCTTCCAACGTGGAGCTGGGTTGCGCTTTTGACGGGACATTGGTTGACCAAGACCCGGGCAACCCTAATTCCCCGAAAGTGCCGAGAAGTTTCGCCTCAATTGGCGGGGGTTGCAACTTGCCAACTTCATTGTCGGGCGACCCTTTTCTACCGCAGATATTTGCCAACACCTACGAATTTGGGGTGCGCGGAAAAGTGCTGGGGGGCTGGGATTGGAACTTAGGGTTCTATCGGACTGACCTGCAAGACGATATTTATCTGGTGGGCATCACCCCGAACCGTAGTTTTTTTGACACCATCGGCGATACCCGTAGGCAGGGTAT
>DBNZ01000197.1:7330-13157 GCA_002299495.1 Methylococcaceae bacterium UBA659 | reverse complement strand
ACGGAAGCCACCTTCCAGTCCAGCCTTTTTATGATCAGCCCGCATAACAGCAGCGCGGCTGTCAGTACCCCGTTGGAGCCGCAGTACGATGCGTCGGGACGCCCTTTGCAGGCGACCCGTGACATGGTGCAAATCGACCCTGGGGACCGGATGCCGGGGATTCCATTGCACAATATCAATGCTTCCATGAATGTTCATTTGACGCCAAAATGGGATTTTGGCTTAGAAATGATGGCGCGAACCGATGTCTTTGTCCGGGGCAACGAAAATAACGACCATGTCCAAGGCAGTTATGATTATATCCAGCGTCCGAATGAAACCGGCACCGCAATGGAACGGGTCAAAGTAGGGCAATTTAAGGATTCCGGCAGCATAGACGGTTATGTCCTCTTTAATCTGAGGACCCGTTATGAGTTGCTCAAAGGGTTGAACGTTTTTGGGCTGATTAACAATCTCTTCGATCAAGAATACGCCACAGCCGGTCGTTTGGGGGTCAATCCGTTTTCTCCTGCCCAGCAGGGCACTATCGGCGCTAGCGGATGGAATTACAATTCAAGGGATTGGCAAAACACGACCTTGATCGGGCCGGGTGCCCCTAGGGCTTATTGGGCGGGGATTGAATACCATTTTGATTGGTAGGGGGCGGTAATCGTCGTAGCGATAAGGTGTCGGTTTAAGTTTGAGGCGGATGGGAAAAATCAGTTTGCACAGGAGGGGCTTTAATACAAACACTAGGCCCTATTGAAGGACTTTTTGAAAAGACCTTGCTCGTAATACTGATTGCGGTCGACTTGCCAATCTTCGGCCTTGACTACATTTTTGATGGTGTAAATAGTACCGTTGCTATCCGTCACCATATTGGATAGGTCAATCATCTTTTCCGGGACGGGTTTTTTATGTTCGTCGAAAACGATCACCACTTTTGGCCTTAATTTCGTTTTTTCATTGACTTCCACCACAATGGCAATGGCGCCATTGGTCATCATCACCACTGCGCCAGCCGGATAAACACCTAGGCATTCAATGAATTTAGTGACTAAGCGCCGGTCTAACTGCGTCCCGACCATATTGCTCATCAATTGAATCGCTTCCAGATGGTTCGTATTTCGGTGAGGGAATCTATTTTTTGTCAACGCATCGTAGGTGTTGACCACGGATATGATCTTGGTGAAATCAGAAATCTGTTTGCTTTTTAGATTCCTAGGATATCCGCTGCCGTCAAGGTTTTCATGGTGGGCAAGCACGGTCTCAAGAATCGAAGCATGGATATGCTCACTGGATTTAAGCAGTTCGTATCCTAGCGTGGTATGTGATTCTAACAGCCATTTTTCTTGCTCTGTCAAATCTGATTCCTTATTCAGGATGTTATCGGGTATTAGTATGTTGCCTATATCGTGCAACAATCCGCAAACACCCAGGTTGACAATAGTTTCATAGGGTAAATCTAGATAGCGGGCGAACACTATGGCCAAGACGCAAACATTCAAGCAATGTTGCACGGTATATTCATCTTTATTCTTTAGATGCAGCATCCACAACAGCGCATCTGGCGAATGTAAGGCGCTGTTGACGCACTCGGAAACGGCTTTCTTTGCTAACCAGCCATCTATGCTGCCTTGCTTGGCCGCCGTTTTCATGAAGCGTTCAATCAAATCCCCGGTATTTTTGTATACCGCTTCAGCACGGGGGAATTCAGACTGGAATGTGCCTAATTTTTTTGGAGGTTCTTTTTGAAAATCAATAGCACCCAATATCTTTGATCCGAATTCAGGTTGATTTTTAGCGTTGTTAGTAAAACTCGGGTGTTTGCTTACCCTGGTTTTAGAGGTATCGATATAGACATAATCGCAAATATTCTGTAGCGCCTGGATTTGGGCGTGGGTTTTAATTTCAAAACCTTGGAACAAAAAAGGCGTATCTAACCACGATCTATCCAACTCAACCACATACAGGCCTAAGGTCAATTGGTTGACCGGGATATACCGCTTTGCAGCAGCCGTGATCTGATGTGTATTGACGGCTGACAACTTTTTTTTATGTTTAAAAGGCCAAAACCATTTAAAAGCCATCTTACATTCCCGGATATTTGTTTATGCAATATAAGCATAGGCACTTTTAACCGTTAGTAAAGCAAGCTGTGACAAACTTTGCAGAAAAATGACAATTATTGCTTGCTTGCCGAAATGGGTTTTTCAAAACCCAGCGGTCATTTTTTTAACCGCTTTTTTAAAGGCTTTTTAATGCAAGCGCTATAAGGATGTAAGCCCGCTAGTAGCCGCCTCGCCCCCATGTTTGATGTGACCACATCTTTTAGTATCCATCCATGAAAAAATCAAACGAAACCAGCGGGTTATTATGCGATGGATTTTCAGCTGCCGATTCTTCGCAAATTCAAAAAGCCCTGTCAATTATTGCCCAAATTCCTGAAGACCCCGGTTATGACCGACCTAAAGGCATTGAAGTAGCGGCGATTTTGAAAGGGTTTAACGTGGATTTGAAGACCTTGCTGGCCGCAATATTGAGCGACTCCCGGGTTTCTAAATTAGACCCTAAGCCCGACATAAAAGGGTTGTTCGGCGACACCGTAGCGGCCTTGGTCAAAGATGTCAACTGGCTGAACACCTTCTCCATATACTCCCTGGATATGGCGGATAAGCCCAGTCAAGCGGAAAATTTACGCAGGATGCTGTTGTCCATGACCGAAGACGTCCGTTCCGTGCTGATAAAGCTGGCTTTTCGGGTCAAGCGGTTACAACTGTTGGCGCGTGAATCCTGCGAAATGCGCGGTTTTATCGCCCAGGAAACATTGGACATTTATGCGCCGATTGCCAACCGCATGGGCATCCATCAGTTGAAATGGCAACTGGAGGACATGGCGTTCCGTTACCTTAAGCCCCAGGCTTACCAGCAGATAGCGAAGTCCTTGGCCGATAAACGCGCGGAGCGCGAACAAACCATCGGTCGTTTTATCCAGTTGTTGCAGGAGATATTAACCCAGGAAGGCATACCCGCTGAAATAACGGGCCGCCCCAAGCACATTTATAGCATTTGGAAGAAAATGCAATGGAAACATGTTGGTATCGACGAGTTGCATGATTTGCTGGCGGTGCGGGTTATGGTCGACAACCTGTCGGCTTGTTACGCAGTCTTGGGTTTTGTGCATGCCACTTGGCAATATATCCCCAAGGAATTTGACGATTATATTGCCAATCCCAAAGAAAACGGCTACCAATCCCTGCACACGGTGATTTTAGACCCGGACGGCAAGTGCATCGAAGTACAAATCCGCACCCGTAAAATGCACGAATACGCCGAATTAGGCGTAGCGGCGCATTGGTCTTACAAAGAAGGCGGCAAACATAACGCGGCGGTGGAAAAAAGCATCGCTTCGTTGCGGAAGTTGTTGGCAGAAAGGGGCAATGAGGAATTGTCGCAAGCAAGCTTCCACAACGAATTGTTCTCTGACCGGGTCTACGTCCTGACCCCGAAGGGGCTGCTGCTGGATTTGGTGAAAGGCTCTACGGTATTGGACTTCGCCTATGCCGTCCATACTGAAATTGGCCACCGCTGCCGTGGCGCTAAGGTTAACGGTCGGATAGTACCGCTCACTTACCCGTTGAAATCAGGCGAACGGGTCGAAATACTGACTGTCAAGGAGGGTGCGCCAAACCGCAATTGGATCGACCCTAACCTTGGATATCTAAAATCGGCGATGGCTATCAGCAAGGTCAAAAGCTGGTTTAAGAACCAACAACAGAATCAAAATATTGCTGCCGGGAAGGTCGTTTTGGACCAGGAAGTACAGCGCCTTGGGATCAAACCGCCTAATTTGACCGTGCTGGCCAAACAGTTTAAACAAGCCAGCACCGACAAGTTTTTGGAAGCCTTAGGTCGCAGCGACATCAGCCCGGCGCAACTGGCGGCGTATTTCAAGATACCCGGGTTTGAAGAAAAAAAACTGTTTGGCAAGCCGTTCAAGAAAAAACTTACCCCCTCATCGGTGTCAGTCAATGGTGTCGATAACGTACTAACGCACTTTGCGAGTTGTTGCTCCCCAGTACCAGGCGACCCGGTTATTGGCTATATTTCCCACAAAAAAGGCGTTACGGTGCATAGGCTGGATTGCCCTAATATTTTGGGATTAAGCCCAGAAAAACACGTCCGGTTGGTTCCGGTCAGTTGGGGGGCGGGCAAATCCAGTCATTCTGTCACTATCGTGATCAAGGCTTACAGCACCCAAACCCTGATGCCTGATGTGATGCATGTGTTGGCGCAAGCCAAAATTCACACCACCCATGCCAACATGGAAACCCATCCCGATTTTTCCTCGACGCTGAAACTGACCATCCAAGTAGAAAACGCCGACCGGTTAAGCCAAGTTTTAGGTAAATTAAGCTGTATCCCCGAAGTGATTGATGTCAAGAGGAAAACCTGACAGGGTGCCGGGGGATTTTTCCTAATGAACGGGATTTCTGGTAATCGTGAAATGCAGCGGCCCAATGTCAGCCTAACTGTTGCCTAGCATCCAGTAGGTGCGGGAAGACATCCGTTGAATGCTGTCAATTGATTGATTTTATTTGCAAAAAATTTTTTCTACGGCATCGAAACAACGCCGCGCCGCCGCCACGGCAGCGATTCGGGAAAGGTACTCTAGGTATTTAATGTCACGGTAACGGTAACAGCGCCGCCCCTACGATTTTTAACCCGTTCGAACCTGACCGCCACCCAGAAATTTATGCTGCGTTCCAGCAAAAAAACGGCTTGCCCCAATCAACGGGGTATGCGGATTCAGCGATAGCTTGACAGAGACGGTATCCAGCAAGGGTAAAAACCGGCCTTTGTTTTTGAAGGCCTGCATAAAAATACCGCTTTCTAACTTAGGGCGGATTTTCGGGCCGATACCGCCGCCGATGAAAACGCCGCCTACCGCCAACGATTTCAAGGCCAAATTGCCGGCTTCCGCGCCGTAGATTTCAACAAACATACGCACCGCTTCGGTGCAAAGAGCGTCTTCATCGTTCAAGCCCAAGCGTGAGATCACCGCGTTCCTATCCCTTTCATGGGTATCGAACACGGCGGGGCAAGGCGGGGCAAATTGGCTGTCACGGAGAAAATCGTATAAATGACCGAAACCCGGCCCGGACAAGATGCGCTCGTAGCTGACATGTGCAGGGAAATGCTTGCGTAGATACGCTAACAGCCCATCTTGTTGTGGGGATTGCGGGGCAAAATCGCAGTGCCCGCCTTCGGTGGCAACCGGCAGGTGTTGTTGTCCATCCCAGTGCAAAATAGCCTCGCCTAAGCCGGTTCCGGCGGCGATCACGGCGATATTGCCGACTTGAGTCCGTGCATTTGGGTTTAATTCCACCAGGTCTGGTGCGGGCAACGCCAACATGCCTAAGGCCGTCGCCTCCAAGTCATTAAGCAATTGCACCCGTGCAATACCTAACCGTTGCTTGAGTGGTTCGGCGTCCACTAGCCACGGCAGGTTGGTGGTTTGGCAGCGTTGGTTGACCACGGGACCTGCGATACCGAAGCAGGCGGACTCTAGGGCCGTCGCAGAAGGCAGGAACGCGCTTAGCACCGCGTCAAATTGGGTAAATTCCTGGCTAGCAAAAGTTTGTTCGCGCAGGCATTGTAAACCGCCGTCGGTTTGTTTTTGATATAAGGCCAGCACCGTTTTAGTGCCGCCAATGTCGCCTGCTAAAATCATTTAGGTCACGCCTCATCGGGGTTATGGTTATTTATTGATCCGGCCTTATTAAGTTTTAACCTCCGTTCGCCTTGCGCGGGTCGAAAGGCGTATGTGCTGCGACTGGCTCTCGGC
>DBNZ01000197.1:0-6982 GCA_002299495.1 Methylococcaceae bacterium UBA659 | reverse complement strand
CCTCCTGCATCCATGCAGTCGAGTACGAACGCTTCAAACTTTAACGGGGGCCGGTTCAATAATGGCTTTTAAGCCACTGATGCTAATTTGGCTTTAATAAATTCAATCACATCCGCCAACGGCGTCGTTTCATTGTCGTGAGCGGTACGCGATTTGTATTCAACGATGCCCTCATCGACGCTTTTGTCGCCAATGATGAGGCAATGCGGGATGCCGATCAGCTCCATGTCCGAGAACATGAAACCGGCGCGGACTTTGCGGTCGTCGAACAACACCTCAAGGCCGGCCGCTTGCAGGTCTTGATACAGGTTTTCCGCTAAGGTTTTCAGGCGTTCGGATTTGTGCATGTTCATCGGCAACAAGGCGACTTGGAACGGCGCCAGATGCTTCGGCCAGATGATGCCGCGGCCGTCGTGGTTTTGTTCGATGGCGGCGGCGACCACGCGGGACACGCCGATGCCGTAGCAGCCCATGATCATGATCTGGTGTTTGCCGGACTCGTTGATGATGCCCGCCTTCATGGCGCCGCTGTATTTGGCGCCAAGCTGGAAGATGTGACCGACTTCGATGCCACGGGCGATGGTCAACTGGCCTTGTCCGTCAGGGCTAGGGTCGCCTCCGACCACTAGGCGCAAATCTTCGACACGGGGCAGGGGCAGGTCGCGTTCCCAGTTGACGTTTTGGTAATGCCGGTCGTTTTGATTGGCGCCGCAGACAAAATCAGCCATCAAGCTTACGCTACGGTCGGCGATGACCGGCATGGTTAGGCCTAGCGGGCCGATGAAACCCGGCTTGCAGCCGCAAGCGGCGATAATGTCCTCTGCGCTGGCCATGTGCAACGGCGAGAGCACGCCGTCTAGCCGTTCGGCCTTGATTTTGTTCAATTCATGGTCGCCGCGCAGCAACAATGCGACCAAACAGCCTGCTTGCTCGCCTTTGACGATCAGAGTCTTCAAGCATTGGTTAGAGGGAATGTTAAAAAACCCGCTGACGTCCTCGATACTGTGCTGGTCAGGGGTGTCGACTAACGCCATTTCGGCGGCCGGGGCGGGGCGTTCGCCGGTTGGCATCAAGGCTTCGGCTTTTTCCACGTTGGCGGCGTAGTCGCTGGTGTCGGAAAACGCGATGGCGTCTTCGCCGGATTCGGCCAAGACGTGGAATTCATGCGACACCGCCCCGCCGATGGTGCCGGAGTCGGCGATCACGGCGCGGAATTTTAGGCCGAACTGGTTGAAAATGTTGGTGTAAGCACGGTACATCAGAGCATAAGTCTGGTGCAGCGATGCTAGGTCCAGATGGAACGAATAGGCATCTTTCATGATGAATTCGCGGCAACGCATGACACCAAAACGCGGACGGATTTCGTCCCGGATTTTGGTTTGGATTTGGTAATAAGTGATGGGCAATTGCTTGTAGCTTTTCAACTCGTTACGCGCCAAATCGGTGATGATTTCCTCGTGCGTGGGACCTAAGCAAAAATCCCGCTCGTGGCGGTCTTTCAAACGCGCCAATTCCGGGCCGTATTGTTCCCAACGGCCGGTTTCCTGCCACAACTCCGCAGGCTGCAAAGTCGGCATCAATACCTCCAATGCCCCGGCCTTGTCCATTTCGGTGCGGACGATGTTTTCCACCTTACGCAATACCCGCAAGCCTAACGGCAGCCAAGTGTACAAACCGGCGGCGAGTTTACGGATGAGTCCGGCACGTATCATCAGTTGGTGGCTGATGATTTCGGCATCGGCGGGGGTTTCTTTGACAGTGTTTAGCGGGAATTGAGTAGTACGCATTGAGAGAGTGGTGTTATTGATGAGGGATGGTTTAGGGGGGTAACCCTTTTGCGGGCAAGCCGGAGCGTACTTCGACTTACGAAAGGCTAAAGCGTGGAAATTATAGCGTTCCCACGCCCTGTGTGGGAACGATGGGAAGCAAAATCGCCGGGAAAGCGCGGTGTCGTCTTTCAAACCCGCATTCACGGTTTTCGCACTAAAGCCGGGCCGCCCTGCCCGGCCACCTTGGGGTGCCAGTGTAGCAGCACCGCCCTCGGCGCGATGGCGTCTGGTGAATCGCCCCGGGGCGTGTTAGCGCTTATGCCGTAGAGGGTATGCGTCCTTGCAGTCGTGGCGCTCGAACCGCTAGTGACACGGTTAAAACACGTTCTAAGTGGCTGCGGGCCTGCTTTAATTCGATGGGGAAGTTTTTGTTAAGACCGGTCTAAAATTTTGCGGCTAATCCCGAAAATTGGTGAACTGCACCGGCATGTCCCAATCCTCTTGCCGTAGCATCTGGATCACTTCCTGCAAGTCGTCGCGTTTTTTGCCCGTCACGCGCACTTGCTCGCCTTGGATGGCGGCTTGGACTTTCATTTTTTTGTCCTTGATCAGCTTGACGATTTTTTTCGCTAGGGTGGAATCCACACCTTGCTTGAGGGTGATTTCTTGGCGCATCAATTTGCCGGAGCCTTTAGCGTCGCCGGTTTCCATGCAGGAAATGTCGATGCCGCGCTTGCTCAGCTTGCCGCACAGGACGCTGAGCATTTGCTGCAATTGGAAGACAGATTCGGAAATCATCACAACCTTGCTGTCGTTGAGTTCAAAGCTGGATTCGGTGCCTTTGAAATCAAACCGGGTGGCCACTTCTTTGTTGGCCTGATCGACGGCGTTGGTGAGTTCGTGTGGGTCAAATTCGGAGACGATGTCAAATGATGGCATGGCGGTGGTGCTGGGTTGGGAAAATGTTCATTCTACAACGGCTGCCCATTGCTTGATGACGCCGGCTACGGCGGTTATCCGCAGTGTTCGAATCGCGGCGCCGATTTCCGGGCCTTGCAAGGTGCTGGCCAAAATGGCGCAGGTGTCCACCGCAGCGCCGGCGGCGGCGGCTTGCCTGAACAGTTCCGCTTGCGGGTAGGGGGTGTTTTCAAAGCCGGTGCGGCCTTTGGCGTCGGCTTCGCAAGCCAGTAAAAACAAATGCAGGCTGTTTTGGGGTTTGAAGGCGTTCAGGGCGGCGAGGGTGTCAGTGAGCGTGGCGGCGCGCAATGCAAAGGCTTTGTGGCAATGGACATGGTATTGCATGACTTGGGCGGCCAAAGACTTGAAGGCGTTCGGCACTCTTAGCCGTTCGCACATCGCGGCTAAAATCGGCAGGCCGGCTTTTTCGTGGCCATAGTGGTGCGGTAAGTTCTGCTTAGGCGATAGGGCCTTGCCTAGGTCATGCACCAAGGCGGCAAAGCGCACTTCCAAGCTTTTCGATAACAGCGCGGCTTGTTCTAGGCACATCAGGCTGTGGATGCCGGTGTCGATTTCGGGGTGGTATTTGGCCGGTTGCGGTACGCCAAACAGGTTGTCGAGTTCGGGGAATACTTTCGTTAACGCGCCGCACTGTCTTAAGGTGTAAAAAAACGCCGGGGGGGTCGGTTCGGATAAGGCTTTTACCAGTTCCGCCCAGACTCGTTCCGGCACCAGCGCGTCTACTTCCCCGGCGGCGACCATGCTCTGCATCAGGGCGTGGGTTTCCGCCGCTAAGGTAAAACCCAGGTGTTGGTAGCGGGCGGCGAAGCGGGCGACGCGCAAGACGCGCACCGGGTCTTCGGCGAAGGCGGGGGAAATATGGCGGAAAACCCGCGCCGCTAAGTCTTGTTGTCCGCCGTAGGGGTCAATCAGTTGCCCGTCCGGGGTCATGGCGATGGCGTTAATGGTCAGGTCGCGGCGGATTAGGTCTTGTTCTAAGCTGACATCCGGCTCGGCATGGATGGCAAAGCCTTTGTAACCGGGCGCGGTCTTGCGTTCGGTGCGGGCCAGTGCGTATTCTTCGTGGTTGTCGGGGTGAAGGAATACCGGGAAGTCTTTGCCGACCGGCCGGAAGCCTTGCTCGACCATGGATTCCGGGGTTTCGCCCAGCACTACCCAGTCGCGCTCTTGGACGGGCAGACCGAGCAAGGCGTCGCGCACTGCGCCGCCGACGAGGTAGGTTTTCATAGCGGATATGCCGAGTGTAAAGGCGGGTGGGTAAATCTGGTTATGATAGGGGGGATGTGAGCGGTTTTGCAAATTCGATCTAAGGAAAATCTAATGTTTATCGAGATGGTATGGGTTTGCCTATTGCTGGGCGCGGTTTCCGGGGTTTTGGCGGGGTTATTCGGTATAGGCGGCGGCTTGGTCATCGTGCCGGTGTTGGCGATGGTTTTTAAGGCTTGGGCGTTCCCTGACGCATCGTTGTTATTGATGGCGGTGGCGACTTCGCTGGCCAGTATTGCCTTAACGTCGTTATCCTCGGCGCGGGCTCACCATCGTTTGGGGGCGGTGGTTTGGACTAAGGTTTGGCGTTTGGTTCCAGGTCTCATGCTGGGGGCGGGTTTGGGTGCAGTGGTTGCGAACGGTATTCCCGCCGATACGTTACGGTTAATTTTAGCCGGGTTTTTAGTGTGTGTGGGTCTGCAAATGGCCTTGAGGAAAACGCCAGGGTTTGGCGGCGGCGGACAAAGCCATTGGCAAGATTACGCTGTGTCCACGTTGATAGGGCTGTTGTCCGCCCTTGTCGGCATCGGCGGCGGCACCTTGACGGTGCCGTATCTGGTGCGCGGCGGTATGGTGATGCAAAAGGCGGTGGCGGTGTCTAGCACCTGTGGTTTTCCGATTGCGGTCGCCGGTACGGTCAGCTATGTCTGGTTGGGATGGTCAGCCTACGGCCAGCCGGATTGGAGTTTTGGTTATGTGTTTATGCCGGCGGTTTTGGGGATGGGTTTAAGCAGTATGGTCACCGCCCCGATTGGGGCTAAGTGGGCGCACCGGTTGCCGGCCAGGCGGTTAAGGCGGTATTTTTCGGTGTTGTTGTTTGCGATGGCGATCAAATTACTTTGGCATTAAACGGCCGTTTGGCATAAAAAGCCGATGATTGTCCAGTGCAGTTGAATTATAATCCTTGCCTTTATTTGTCGTTTGAGGAGTCTTTATATGAAAAAAATCGCTATGATCTTGCCCGTTTTGCTGTGGTTTTTTGCCGCTTCAGTCAACGCTCATGGTCCCGTCCGGCAAAAAATGGAGGAGGAGATCGCTATCAACGCGCCGGCGGCGAAAGTTTGGGGCATCATCAAAAATTATGATGACATGTCGTGGTTGCCCATTGTGCAAAGCACGAGTGCCGACAAAGGCAATAGCAAAGGCTCCATCCGGGTGTTGACCTTGAAAAAAGGTGGCACCATTACCGAGGAATTAAAAAAGTATGATGAAAAGAAAATGTCATACGCTTACAAAATTATCGAAATGAGTACCGAAAAAACCATTACCCATGCCGGTGCCGAGGAAAAAGTGCCGGTGTTGCCGGTGGACAATTATTCGGCCACCCTTGCAGTGGAAGACCAAGGCGGAAGTTCCCTAGTGACTTGGAAAGCGGCTTACTACCGTGCTTATATGAACAACAACCCGCCCGCAGAGATGAATGAGGATGCGGCCAACGCCGCCGTCAAAGAGGTCTTGACTTCCGGTTTGGCCAACCTGAAAGTCTTGGCTGAAAAGTAAACCTGCGTGTTGCAACGAAACTTTTTCGCAATCCTTGCCAGTTGGCTCTGGCTGGTCCCGGTGGTCACCGCCGCGCCTTTTGCTTATATCAGCAATCAATTGGATGATACGGTATCGGTGTTGGACACCGCGCAAGGCAAGGTAGTGGACACTATCCCGGTTGCGGGTAAACCGGCGGGGGTCGCCGTTGCCCCCGATGGTAAGCGGTGCTATATCAGCACCCCTGAAGCCGGTGGTTTTGCGGTGTTAGATACCCAGAAACGGCACATTACGGCCACCGTAAAAGTCAGTGATGGCGCTTTGGGTATCGTCGTAAGTCCTGATGGAAAAATCATTTATGTTGCTGATTGGTATGAAAATACCGTCGCTGTGGTGGATGCCGGAAGCTTGGCGGTTGTCGGCAAAGTCGCGGTCGGGCGATCCCCGTCTGGTTTGGTGGTAAGCCCGGACAACCGTTGGTTATATGTGGCCAACCGTTTGGACGACTCTGTTTCAAAAGTGGATATTGCCCGGCGCACAGTGGTTAAGACGGTCCGGGTCGGTAGCCATCCGTTTGGTTTGGCGATTGACGCCGCAGGTCAAAGGGTCTACACCGCTAATGTCGAAAGTGACGACGTATCGGTGTTGGATACGGCCGCTATGAAAATCATCGCTACGGTAAAAGTCCGGCAACTGCCCTATGCCGTTACTCTGGCTCAAAATGATGACCGTTTGTTGGTGACGAACCAGGATGATGGTTCGGTCTCGGTCATCGATACCCGGGTTCTGAAAGCGATGGGTGCGATAGAGGTGGGCATGAAACCGGAGGGCATAGCGAGCCATCCCAATGGCCGCCATGTTTATGTCGCTAATTGGTTTGACGGTACGGTATCCGTTATAGATGCGAAAAAATTAACAGTCGTTGACACCATAAGGACAGGCGAAGGCAGTCGTGCTTTTGGTCAATTTATCGGAAACTAACAGAGGGTGGGCGTGATGGCGGAAACAGTGAATGAGCTCACGGTGCGCTATGAAGATGGCGGCATTGAAACCGTTAAGGAGTTGGATAAAAAGGTTCTGACTAAGGGGGCTTGGGCCACTATCATGTACCGTTACCAGGATTGGGATAGGGCGAAGGGCCAATACAGCTCTGACCGGTACACGATTCGCCGTTACCAAAAACGTAACGGTGAATATCAAATGAAATCAAAATTTAATATTTCCAGCAAAGACCAAGCGAAGAATATTATTGCGGCCTTGCAAGAGTGGATGGAAGAATAAGGGCCAATTTTGACTAAAAAAACGGCTTCTTTGAACCTATGTGTTAATCGTCGGGTAAGTTTTCGCACGGATGAATGACGATGAGAGTCCAAGGCATGTCTTAGGCCACATCGCCATAAGCGGAAACTTTTGGGACGATGGATATTATTGCCCCAGCCACCCGCGTTGCGGATGACATGCACGACACCTTCGGATAGGCCTGCGTATTT
>DBNZ01000152.1:2239-4025 GCA_002299495.1 Methylococcaceae bacterium UBA659 | reverse complement strand
GCCCATTTAATGAAAGGGTCAGGTGCTACAGTGAGCGCATGCTGGTAACGGCGTTGCCGGAATTCATCAAATTGTTTAGGTTCCCTCGGCGCCGGTATTGCCAGCAATTCATCCAGTGAATAGCCATAGCTTGGATCAAATTTAAATTCCGATTGTTTTGAGCGGCTACGATTGTCGTCCATCATGATTACCTCGAAAAGTACCGGTTTTTATACCCGGTTTGCATTACAAAAATAGGTCTTGGGAAAAAAGCGTTGTGATGGCTATAAAATACCCGAGTATCTTATTTGGGGCTTGATTAACGTCAAATGAAAACCTGCTGGTAATATGTCGCCCTTATTACGGTGTCGGTTTTATTGGAAATGGAGAAATAAATGTCCGGTTGGATTACTGTTTGTGCCGCCCATGCTTTGGCGGATAAAGAACGGCGGGTGGTCGATGTCGATGGCGTCGATGTAGCAGTGTTTAACATTGCCGGCCAATTCTATGCGATTGAAGATGTCTGCACCCATGACGGCGCCGAAATCGCCAGCGGCGAATGGGTAGGCGATGAAATTATATGCCCTAGGCACGGCGCACGCTTTTGCATCCGCACGGGCGCCGTGAAATCGGCACCGGCTTATGAAGATATCGCTTGTTTTCCGGTTAGGGTCGAAGACGGCATGGTTCAAGTGCGGGATGAGCGCTGGGATTGACCACGGTTTGCCGGGGTTTGCCGGTTAACCTAAGTGCTGCAATTGGTTTATAATAGCCGGTTTTTCAAACCATAGCCGGGATTGTCCGGAACAGAGCGTTTATGCAAGAAATCAATCCCATAAAAAATAAAATAGCCGATCTCAAAGCCCGTAGCCAAGGGCTTAGGGGGTATCTTTGACTTCGACACCAAATCAGAACGCCTAGTTGAAGTCCTGCGGGAACTGGAAAACCCAAAAATCTGGGACAAGCCCGAACAAGCCCAAGCCTTGGGCAAGGAACGCGGGCAGTTGGAAGCGGTGGTCAATACCCTTAACCATCTGCAACAAGGATTGGATGATGCCGATGAACTCTTGGCCATGGCGGTCGAAGAAAACGATGCCGATACCGTCGATACGGTTGCCGGCGATTTGGATGGTTTTGAACAACAAGTCGCCAACTTGGAATTCAGGCGCATGTTCTCCGGGGAAATGGACGCTAACAACGCCTTCCTTGACATCCAATCCGGTTCCGGCGGCACCGAGGCGCAAGACTGGGCCTCGATGATCGAACGCATGTATTTGCGTTGGGGCGAACGCCGTGGTTTTAAAACCGAATTGATCGAAGAATCCGACGGCGATGTCGCCGGCATTAAAAGCGCAACCATCCGTTTTGAAGGCGACTATGCGTTCGGTTGGCTGCGTACCGAAACGGGCGTGCACCGTCTGGTCCGCAAATCTCCGTTCGACTCCGGCAACCGCCGCCATACGTCGTTCGCCTCGGTGTTCGTCTCGCCGGAAATCGACGACGACATCGCCATCGACATCAACCCCGCCGATTTGCGCATAGACGTGTACCGTGCTTCCGGCGCTGGCGGCCAGCATGTCAACCGCACCGAATCCGCCGTTCGCATCACCCACAATCCCACCGGCATTGTCGTGCAATGCCAAAATGACCGCTCGCAGCACAAAAACAAGGACACGGCGATGAAGCAATTGAAAGCGAAATTGTACGAATTGGAAATGCGTAAGCGTTCGGAAACACAGCAGGCCTTGGAAGACAGCAAATCCGACATCGGCTGGGGTAGCCAAATCCGCTCTTATGTATTGGACCA
>DBNZ01000152.1:0-1846 GCA_002299495.1 Methylococcaceae bacterium UBA659 | reverse complement strand
GATATGTTTATTGAGGCGAGTCTAAAAAGTGGACTGTAACTTTTTAGGGTTATTTTGGCCGGCTGGTATTCAAATAGATAATACGTTTAGCCATGAGCCAGCGGTTTCATCGTGGTGTAAGCCTATAAAGTTAAAAAAACCTACACTGATACTCGGATAACATGAATCGATTATGAATTAATGATTATAAGTTGGAAACAATACATATAATTATAATTGCATTGTAAACAGTATATGCCTGCCTTATATTTGATCTGCATTATTCATCGTTTTTATTTACTTTACGAGGTTATTTATGAATGAGTTATCCAAAGACATCATCATTGCCGTGATTTTTATCTCAGGTTTGTTAGGATTCGTTTCGGGCGAATTTATTATTTCATCCACTTTCTTCGCAATTGCCGCAGTTGCTAGCAACGTTAACTTAAACAGTAAACGCTCAAAAGCAGAGCAATTGTCATGCGAGTAACGCATTTCTGTTCCTTGATTGTCGTAATAAAGGCTTCCAAGTTTTTGACTTGGAAGCCTTATTTCATATTCCCCTGATTAATCCACCTAGCGTTATTGGCAAACCGCCATTGTTAAACGCCTTCCTCGGATAAATCCCATCCTGCTATTTTGTTGTTGCCGCTTAATGGCATTATCCTTTTTCCTAAGCATGCCCCGTCCTTAAGAAAAGCATTAAATATAGGACTTTCGCCGCCCTGAAAAAAGTAGTTTATGTTATGCGGTATGCTAACGAAGCAACGATACATAGAATACCTGATCAGCACGCCGATCGCACCACCTGCCATAACTTGTCGGAACATTTGGAAAATGTCAGCCATGATGTGGTAAGCAACTTCCTGAAACGCAACCGGATCACAAGCCCGGGAGGTTTTGGCGTTGGTCAACGGCCTGATCAAAAACACCCCGGAGTCCTTCCTGATCCTTGATGACAGTGTCCAGAACAAGCAATATTCCAAGTCGATTGAGCCGGTCAAAAAACAGTACAGCGGTGCTGTAGGCGGCTTAGTGCGCGGGATTGGCGTGGTCAATCTGGTGCACAGCGACGGTAAGGAACACTATCCCGTGGACTACCGGATTTATGATTTATGCCCCAGGAGGGTACAACCTGACCGCGCAGGTCGCGCAAAAAGCGAACAACGTGCGCTGGCAGATCGAGCAGTTCCACCGTGAAATCAACGTGACACGGTTAAAACGTGTTCTAAGCCAGGGCCATTCAACCCGGCCAGTTTGTGGCAAGTTATCAATCTATCCGCGACGTTAATGCGAAAAAACCACTACCCTGCGACAATCTGTCACGCGACAAAATGCCACATTTTCAATGAGCTATCGATTCGCTAAACTATGTCCAACTCTTGAGATGCGCTTCCTTCTAGGAATTTTAGAGTTTTACTATCCTTCTCTCCAGCGGCTCCTTAACGGCCGCTTTTTTTTGCCTAGCGTTTCGGTAAACTCAAAGTTTAGCAGCGTCCTCACCGATGAACCAACCTTCCGTGCGTTTGCAAAACCCTACCAAAGCCAGCATCAGCGGCACCTCGATCAATACGCCGACCACGGTGGCCAAGGCCGCCCCAGAAGCCAGGCCAAACAGCATCACCGCCGTGGCGATGGCGACTTCAAAATGGTTGGACGCGCCAATCAACGCCGACGGCGCGGCGTTTTCGTAGCGGAACCCCCAAAGTTTCGCCGCCCAATAAGTGACCGCAAAAATCAACACCGTTTGTATCGCCAGCGGTATCGCAATCCATAAAATGGTCAAGGGATTGGCGATAATCACGTCGCCTTTGAACGAAAACAACAAGACCAACGTCAGCAATAAGGCGATAATCGTCACCGGGGT
>DBNZ01000025.1 GCA_002299495.1 Methylococcaceae bacterium UBA659 | reverse complement strand
CCCGCGTAGCCCATCGGGCATCAACAGCGGCATGACGCGCCGGCACCATTTACAGGAGCAGGCGACCCCACGGGCGGTTAAGCAGGTGGTGCGCGATGCCGGTTTGACCAAAGCGGCGACGCCGCATACTTTGCGGCATTCGTTCGCCACGCATTTGTTGGAATCTGGCTACGATATCCGCACCGTGCAGGAGTTGTTGGGGCATAGCGATGTCGCGACGACGATGATTTACACGCATGTGTTGAACAAGGGCGGCAAGGGTGTCAATAGCCCGTTGGATTGTCTGTGAGCAGTATGCACAAGCCGTTTAAAATCCACAGCAACTACCAACCCGCAGGGGATCAGCCAACCGCCATCCGGCAATTGGTCGAAGGCTTGGGCGACGGCGAGGTGCATCAAACTTTGTTGGGCGTGACCGGTTCTGGTAAAACTTTTACTATTGCCAATGTCATCGAGCGGGTGCAGCGGCCGGCGATGATCTTGGCGCCGAACAAGACTTTGGCGGCGCAGTTGTACGGGGAGATGAAGGAGTTTTTTCCGCAGAACAGCGTTGAGTATTTTGTCTCGTACTATGACTATTATCAGCCGGAAGCCTATGTGCCGGCGTCCGATACTTTCATCGACAAAGATGCGTCGCTAAACGAGCACATCGAGCAGATGCGGCTGTCGGCGACTAAGGCTTTGATCGAGCGGCCCGATACCATCGTGGTGGCGACGGTGTCGGCGATTTACGGCTTGGGTGAGCCGGAGTCGTATTTCCAGATGGTGCTGCATCTGGTCAAGGGCGATGTGATCGAGCAGCGGGCGATTTTGCGCCGTCTGGCGGAAATGCAGTATACCCGCAACGATGTCGAGTTACGGCGGGCGAGTTATCGGGTGCGCGGGGATGTCATCGACATTTACCCGGCCGAATCGGAAAGCGAGGCCTTGCGGGTGGAGTTGTTCGACCACGAGGTGGAGCGGCTGTCGCTGTTCGATCCGTTGACCGGCGAAATCCTGCACCGCATCGCCCGCTACACGGTTTATCCGAAAAACCATTATGTGACGCCGCGCGAGCAATTGTTGGCGGCGGTGGATGCGGTCAAAATCGAGTTGAAGGAGCGGTTGGAGCATTTTTACGCGCTAAACAAGTTGGTCGAGGCGCAGCGGTTGGAGCAGCGGACGCTGTTCGATATCGAGATGATTTTGGAGATCGGCTATTGCTCTGGGATAGAAAACTACTCGCGGCATTTATCCAGCCGTGGCCTAGGGGAATCGCCGCCGACCATGTTCGATTACCTGCCGGCTGACGCTATCGTCGTCATCGACGAGAGCCATGTCACGATACCGCAGATCGGCGCCATGTATAAGGGTGACCGTTCGCGTAAGGAAACCTTGGTGGAATACGGTTTCCGGTTGCCGTCGGCGTTGGATAACCGGCCTTTGCGGTTTGAGGAGTTTGAGCACAAAGCCCCGCAGCGGATTTATGTGTCGGCGACGCCGGGAAAATACGAAAAGGCGCATTCTGGTGTGTTCGTCGAACAAGTGGTAAGACCTACCGGCTTGTTGGATCCGGCATTGGAAGTCCGCCCCGCGACTACACAAGTGGATGATTTGTTGTCGGAAATCAATAAACGGGTGATGGTCAACGAGCGGGTGTTGGTGACCACGCTGACCAAACGCATGTCCGAGGATTTGACCGAGTATTTGTCGGAACACGATGTTAAGGTGCGCTACCTGCATTCGGATATCGATACCGTGGAGCGGGTGGAGATTATCCGTGATTTGCGTCTGGGGCAGTTTGATGTGTTGGTGGGGATTAATTTGTTGCGTGAGGGTTTGGATATTCCGGAAGTCTCGCTGGTGGCCATTTTGGATGCCGATAAGGAAGGCTTTTTACGGTCTACGGTGTCGCTGGTACAAACCATAGGCCGCGCCGCCCGCAACGCCCACGGCAAGGTGATTTTATACGGCGACAGGATCACCGCGTCGATGCAGCAAGCGATTGAAGAAACTGAACGGCGCCGGGAAAAGCAGCATCTGTTTAATTGCGAACACGGCATCCAGCCGAAAACTATTTATAAATCCGTCACCGATATTTTGCAGTTGGTGGCGCCGGGCGGGGTAGTGGCGGGATCAAAAGCTTTTGCTAAGGTGGCGGAAACCGCAGCTGAGTATAAAGCCTATTCACCCAAGCAATTAGGCAAAAAGCTCAAACAATTGGAAGAAGCTATGTACCAGCACGCGAAAAATTTGGAGTTTGAACAGGCGGCGAAAATCAGGGATGAAATTAAGGTGTTGCAGGAGCTGTTGACCTAGATGGCGGGTGGGTGGGTGGCCACACCACCGCTGCCATCGCTGTCGGTAGGCTTAGGGTTTGTTTTGCTTACGGTGGCCTAGGTACCACTCGACCGCCATGATGGCCAAGATGGAAAAAATGATGAACACAACCCCGTATTCAAATTCGGTGATGGTTTTAATGGCTTTATCGCCGTATTCACCAAAGTGGTAAACCAAGTAAATGATGGTAGGGACGCTAATCATGGCGGCTAGGCCGTCATAGATAAAGAATTTGCGGAACGGCAGGTGTAAGGCGCCGGCGGCAAAATAGGTTGGGGCGCGTAAAATGGGCGTGAAACGGGCGGTAAAAATCAATTTGTCGCCGTTTTTGTGCAATTTTTGTTTGAGGGTTTCGATACGCTCAGGCGGCAGCAATTTGCTCAGATAGGGGTGTTTGGCCATTTCGCCTCCGTATTTGGCGCCTAACCAAAAAATCATGCTGTCACCAATCAATACGCCCGCCAAACAAACTAAAATCACCCACCAGACATTGACTACGCCGTAATAGGCCAGCATCCCTGAGACAAACAGCGTAATGTCTTCTGGAATGGGCAGTCCCAAGCCACAAGCCAATAATATGCCAAATATCCAAAGGTAAACGGCGACGCCGTGGTAGTGTTGGATAAAAGTCAATAACTCTTCCATCGAATAATCCTTATCTTTCATGAGGTAAAAATCCTGCCGCCTTGCCGCCGGGGCAAGCCGTAGTGGTTTTGTAGGTGGCTCCACCACCAGTCCACCACGAATGGAATCGGTACGTCAGCGTTCGGTTTTATGCCCTTGGGGTGCCGGTCTGGTCTAAGGGCTTATGCACAGCTTCCTGAAAACTATACCGAATTTCTAAAAGTAAGCAAGCAAAGGCTAAGCTTGGCAGGTGCGG
Source organism: Methylococcaceae bacterium UBA659 (assembly GCA_002299495.1). Lineage (GTDB taxonomy): Bacteria > Pseudomonadota > Gammaproteobacteria > Methylococcales > Methylomonadaceae > Methylovulum. Next base: position 1,319 of record DBNZ01000025.1, on the reverse strand, counting down.
GCCTCTATAGTCACTGGGTTTGGCTAACTTTTCCGTGCGGGCTGGTGACATGGTTTTGTCATATTTTCGTTCTAAAGTGGCCGCTACGCCATAACAAAAACCACAGGAAAATGCCGTGAAGAATGCAGTCAAGGCCTTGATATTGGTTTCAGCCGTGCTGTTTTTGGCCTGCACCCGAGTCACGCAAAATACCGAGTCTTTCTCAATTGGCTTGATTGGCGATTACCCGTATTCCGAAGCCCAGGAAATCGAAGCGCAGAATTTGATTGCAGACCTCAATGCCCATGACGAATTGTCCTTTGTCATCCATGACGGCGATTTTAAAGGCGGTGACATCCCTTGTACTGACCAGCTGTTTAATGACCGTGTGGCAGAATTTAACCAATCGAGGCATCCGTTGTTTTATGTGTTTGGCGATAACGAGTGGGTTGATTGCCACCGTGCCGCCGCAGGTGGGTATAACCCGTTTGAACGCTTAGCCGTGTTGCGGAATTTGTTCGCTAACCCTAACCATGCCAATAGCTTCGGCCAAACTCAATGGGCCTTAGAAAGGCAAGGGTCTAACTTTCCGGAGAATATCCTTTGGTCAAAAAATAACGTGCTGTTTGTCGGTTTGCACATTGTCGGCAGCAATAATGGTTTGGTCACCGCCAAGCCATATCTTCAGCAAGCTAAGGACGAATACAGACAGCGCAATCAGGCTAACCTGAAATTTTTGCAACACGCCTTTGATACGGCAACCAGAAGAAACAGCCCCGGCATCATGGTTATCATCCAAGCCAACCCTTGGGATTTTATTCCGGCGCAAGGTTTGACCGGTTTTGAAGATTTCTTGGTGCAATTGGAGCAATTGACCCGTCAGTTTGGCAAGCCAGTGGTGTTGGTGCACGGTGACAGCCATTATTTCCGTATTGACAAACCGTTACCGTCGGCCTTGCCTTCAGAAGTCATTGGGACCGAATTCCCTTTCATCAGGCCTTGGGACTCTTCTAAGCAAAGGCTGGAAAACTTCACCCGCGTCGAAACCTTTGGCAACCCTAACACTCATTGGGTAAAAGCGACTATTGATGTCAACAACCCTAATGTGTTCAGCTTTGAACCGATGATCGTCGAGAAAAACCGTTTTGTGCCGACCGCGAAAAAGGTAGGGTACACTCTGCGTATGTTATAAATTTCACTAGCGAACAAAAACGCATTGCATCAACCTTGGGCGCATGACAGGGAAAACATCTTTTTTTCTAAAGAACGTGTTTTAAAAGTGTCACTAGCGGTTCGAGTGCAACGACTGCATGGAGGCTACCCTCTAGGGCATAAAGGAG
>DBNZ01000120.1:7057-8390 GCA_002299495.1 Methylococcaceae bacterium UBA659 | reverse complement strand
TAACTTTTTGTTGGGACGAATAGGCGGCTGATTTGCAGCGGGTCTGTCCAGTCATCGGCTAGGCATAGTCGAATGGGTTGGTTTTTTGGTTCCGATTGGGTATTTTATTATGCTAGACAAAGAGGGCGGCTTTGATTTAATTTGAACCCCCCCCTCACCATAATAAAAAGTCTTAAAATTACTTATCATGCAACTGGCCATTACTGCACTGGGTAACAACCCCATTAATTTCATAGCTGAAATATTGGCTGCCATAAGGGATTGTAAATGTAATATCCTGGAAATCCGCTCCACCTGTTTGGCCCAAGCAACCGCCGCTTACCTATTGGTGCAGGGCAACTGGAACCAAATCGCCAAGCTTGAGGGCTCCCTAGAAGCCATTGAGAGGAGGATGTCCATTAAAATCCATAGCTTGCGCCCAGAACCACGGAACAAGATTGGGGAGTTTATCCCCTATTCCCTGGAAACTTTATCCTTGGACAGGGAAAACGTGGTGGAATCTATCGCTACTTTTTTGTTGACGCGTGACATTGCCATAGAAGAAATCATCGCCAGCTCTTATCAGGCACCGTATATCCAAAACACGGTATTTTCCAGTAAGTTTATCATCTTAATCCCCCCACAACTGCACTTGTTGTCCCTGCGCGAAGAATTCATGGATTTTTGCGACCAGTTGAATATCGATGCGATCCTTGAACCCATTAAACGATAGGTTGCCCTTAAATGACCACCATAACCCTAGGCGGCCCTGTGCCCGACTTTCAGGCTCTAGCCACCGATGAAAAAACAGTCCGCTTAAGTGATTTTTCCGGCCAGTGGCTAGTGTTGTATTTTTATCCAAAGGATCACACGCCGGGTTGTACGCAGGAGGGGCAGGCTTTCCGTGACCATATCGCCCAGTTTACCGAGGCCAACGCGGTGGTTGTTGGCGTCTCACGCGACAGTGTCCGGGTTCATGAGAGTTTTAAGGCCAAGCAGCAATTGCCGTTTGATTTATTGTCGGACGGCGATGAAGCCCTGTGCCAGTTGTTTGACGTGATCGCCATGAAAGCTATGTATGGCAAGCAGGTGCGGGGAGTCGTCAGGAGCACGTTTTTGATTGATCCTAATGGCGTGTTAGCGCATGAATGGCGCAAAGTCAAAGTCAAGGGGCATGTCCTGGAAGTGCTGGCCAAGTTATCGGAATTGGCCGGGGTGTCGGCATGAATATCCAAACCACGCCTGATAAAAAGCTATTCGTTTTGGACACCAATGTGCTGATGCACGATCCGGCCTGTATTTTTAGGTTCCAGGAGCATGATATTTTTATCCCCATGGTGGTGTTGGAGGAATT
>DBNZ01000120.1:5783-6673 GCA_002299495.1 Methylococcaceae bacterium UBA659 | reverse complement strand
AGCCGGTTTTTGGATGAGTTGATCCGTGGCGCCAACCAGCAGACCCTTAATGACGGGCTGCCATTGGCCTATTTTGAACGCCGGCCTTTGCACGATCCTGTCGAGAGCAGCGGCCGCCTGTATTTCCAAACCAGCACCATGACCGCCTTGTTGCCGGAGAGCATGCCGGGTTCGACGGCCGACAATTCCATCTTGAGCATTGTCCTGGCGCTGACCACGAAGTTGCCCCATGTCAATGTCATCTTGGTGTCCAAAGACATCAACATGCGCATCAAAGCCGCTATTTTGGAGCTGGTGGCCGAGGATTACCACAATGACCAAACCCTGGATGACATTGATTTGCTGTACAACGGAGCCATGCCGTTGGAAAGTGATTTTTGGGAGGAACATGGTTCCAAAATGGAATCCTGGCAGGAGCGGGGGCGCACTTTTTACCGTCTGCAAGACCCCTTAGCGACCGAATGGTATCCCAACCAATATTTGTACATCGATGACGATTTCAATTTTGAGGCCATTGTGCGTTCCTGTGAAGGCGATGTCGCGGTGTTGGAATTGGCGCGGGATTACCGTAGCAAGCACAACAATGTCTGGGGCATCAGCGCAAAAAACCGCGAGCAAAACTTCGCCCTGAATGTGCTATTGGACCCGGACATTGATTTTGTCACCTTGCTGGGCACCGCCGGAACCGGCAAGACCTTATTGGCATTGGCCGCCGGTTTGGTGATGACGCTGGAGAAAAAGCTCTACAACGAAATCCTGATGACCCGCGAAACCGTGCCCATTGGCGAGGACATTGGCTTTTTGCCTGGCAGCGAGGAGGAGAAAATGGCGCCGTGGATGGGCGCCTTGATGGACAATTTGGAGCTGCTAGGCAGCCGTTCCGGGCAAAA
>DBNZ01000120.1:4697-5412 GCA_002299495.1 Methylococcaceae bacterium UBA659 | reverse complement strand
CTGAACCGTTATTTGATTATCGACGAGGCCCAAAACTTGACCTCCAAGCAAATGAAAACCTTGATCACTAGGGCGGGGCCTGGGACAAAAATCATTTGTGCCGGCAACCTAGGGCAAATCGACACCCCGTATCTGACCGGCACCACTTCGGGTTTGACCTATGTGGTGGACCGTTTTAAGACCTGGCCCCATGCCGCCCATATCACCTTGCGCCGTGGCGAGCGTTCGCGGCTGGCGGACTATGCTTCCGATATGTTGTAGTCTGCCATTTCCTTAGGGAACGCAGGGACAGGAAAACGGGCGCTTAGCATCCGTTTCCCTGTTGCGAAGTACCAAGGCGTGGCTTACAGGTGGTAAGCGGTTTCGCCATGTTCAGAGATGTCAAGACCCTCGCGTTCAACTTCAGCGCTAACCCTAAGACCAACCATTAGGTCGACCAGCTTGTAGCCGATGAAGGATACCGTGCCTGACCAAACGATAGCGGTAAGCACGCCCCATGATTGGCTGCCTAACTGGGCCATCGTGTCGTATTCGGCCACGCCATTGGCAACGTAGTCCCAAACGCCGGTGCCGCCTAATTGCGGATTCGCCACAATGGCGGTGCCCAATGCGCCGATAATGCCGCCGATGCCATGAATCCCAAACGCATCCAAGGAATCATCGTATCTCAGCATGGTCTTCAGGCCGGTCACTCCCCAAAAGCAGGCCCCACCGG
>DBNZ01000120.1:0-4270 GCA_002299495.1 Methylococcaceae bacterium UBA659 | reverse complement strand
CCGCGCATGGCCCATTCTGCGCCAACCCAAGCCAAGGCGGCGGCGGCGGTGGCCAGCAAGGTGTTGACAAACACCAAGGTGGCCAAGCCATTGGCTTCTAGGTTGGAACCGACATTGAAGCCAAACCAGCCCACCCAGAGCAAGGAGGCGCCCAGCATGGTCATGGTCACGCTGTGCGGAGTTAGGGACTCTTTGCCAAAGCCAATGCGCTTGCCGACCAATAAGCAGCCTACCAGACCGGCTATGCCCGCGTTGATGTGGACTACGGTGCCGCCGGCAAAATCCAAGGCGCCTTTTTGGAACAAGAAACCGGCGGTCGCGCCTGCGGCTTCTGCGGCTGCGGCATCGGTGTAGGCATCAGGACCCGCCCAATACCAGACCATGTGCGCCAGCGGCAGGTAGGCGCAAGTGAACCAAATCAAAATGAACAGCAATATGGCGGAGAACTTGACCCGTTCGGCGAAGGCGCCGATGATCAAGGCGGGGGTGATGGCGGCAAACGTCAATTGGAAGGCGATGTAGGCGTATTCGGGGATATAAACGCCTTTGCTGAAAGTCGCCGCCAAGGATTCCGGGGTGACGCCGCTTAAAAAGGCTTTGCTTAGACCACCAAAAAAGGCGTTGCCCTCGGTGAAGGCGACGCTGTAGCCATAAACGGCCCAAAGCACGGCGGTCATTGAGAAAATCACAAACACTTGCATTAAGATTGACAGCATGTTTTTGGCGCGCACCATACCGCCGTAAAACAAGGCCAAACCGGGGATGATCATGAGGATGACCAGTACGGTGGAAATCATGACCCATGCGGTGTCGGCCTTATCGACGGTGAGCGCGGGCGCGGCTGCGGTAATCACGGTGTGCGCCGGCTCGTTTATGGGTGCTAAACCGGTGGTTTCCACGGTTGCCGTGACCGGCTCGGCAAGCGCAAAACCGGTACCAGCCAGCAGCAGAAATAACATAAAGATGTTTGATAAATGTTTCATTTTCAATCCTTTTGCTTAAAGGGCTTCATCGCCGGTTTCGCCGGTGCGAATCCGAATGACTTGTTCCAGATTGGTGACAAATATCTTGCCGTCACCGATTTTTCCGGTATTAGCGGCCTTAGCGATGGACTCTACGGCTTGCTCGACCAGTTTTTCCCCGACGGCGACTTCCACTTTGGCTTTAGGTAAAAAATCCACGACATATTCAGCTCCCCGGTACAATTCCGTGTGGCCTTTTTGTCGGCCAAATCCTTTGACTTCGGTGACGGTGACCCCCGACACGCCGATATCTGAAAGCGCCTCGCGGACATCATCCAGTTTGAAGGGTTTTATGATTGCAGTGATCAGTTTCATTGTTTCCTCTTTGTTTAATTAACAACCGCTTTAGGTTAAGCATGGAACATGCCAATGGTTAATTGGCTTGAAAGCGTACCAAAGGATAGGGTTTTTAGTTTGCAATGCACCATAGCTGTGCGATGGTTAATTTTTTGGTGCGTAACGGGGATGGTTAGCTGTTTAGCCCATTTTATTGGCGCAGTGAATCATTGATGTTACGCAGACATTTGCTGCGAGTTGGAAATACCTGTCGGCCATAGGCATCCACACCGGCCGCCGGCGCGATGCGGGTCTGCTGCCCCCTAAAGCGCCGGGTTAAGCCCCCAGGCTGCGCCCTGCCGCCCGTGGCATCCCTGCGGGCTAAAAGAGGGACAGCCTGGCTCATTATTGCTGGCCAAGGGTTAAAACGTAATGATCATGTCGGTTGAAAACAAGAACTGGCTGTCTTGTTGGCCGATGCCGTTGGCATCCACGTCGAAAGCGTCGATGTCCTCAGACCAGTCATAACGGATGTTTGGGCGCAAGCTCAACCATGTCCTAGGTTTCCAGGTAACACCCGCAGTAACCGCATAGTAGCCAGCGCCGACGCAGGTATTGCCAGGCCCCGGGCAACCCAGTTCACGGGCGGGGGAAAACACTCTTACGCCATTTTGGTCCCTGAACCACTCGGCACGGATACCGGCGATCAAGTCATCTTGGATGTCATAGTAGAAATGGCTGTTGATGCCATACCATGTGGCATCGGTGGCGCCACCGTCTGCGGCATTGCCGGCAAAACCGTGGTCGTGTTGCAGCACGGTATGGATCCGGTCGGTGAAATCGTGTTTAAGCACGATGCTGTACATGCCCCAACCTGCGCTGTTGGTTTCCGAAGTGGCGCCGTAAGTGCCGCTGATATTCAATGACGTGGCCGCATCGTTGCTGGTCAAAGTGACGCCGCCAATGCCCGACCAGTTGCCTAACCCGTCCTGGAAGTTGCCGTCCCAACCGCCAAAATGGCTGCCTGTGGTAACGCCGCCCAAAATGCTCCAGTTTTTATCGATGGAGTAGTCGGCCAAGATACCGGTATGGGTGAAAGGTTCGCCAAATTGCATGGTATAGGCATGGCTGTAAAAGAAGTTGTCGGGCGCGGGGACCACTTCATAGCCAATCGGGGTGTAAAAGTGGCCCACTTTGATGTTGATCCCATTGCCATAAGGGGCGAAGACCTGGGCGTAGGCTTGGGGGACGGCGATGTTGTAAAAACGGTCATCCAATAGGCCGTAGTCCCAATTCCCGTAATCCCCGCCATAGGCTTGGGTAAACACGGCGTCGGTTCCGAACATGACGTCGAAACGCACGCCCCAATCCCATTTGCCGCCCGCCTTATCGGCGGCGCGCTCGAGATAGCCGTATAACTGGTTAAGCTGGAACTCACCGGCGCGGTCATTAAAGGTCACCGGGCCGTTAAAGTTGTTTTCTGGGTTAGTGGAGTTATAGGTGATACCTGCGTTGGCCCAGCCGCCCATTTCAAAGCCGTAATCTTTAATGTCTTCATAAAAACTCTCCGCAGCATCTTCGCTGGCACAGGCGTTGGTTAGCAAGGCGACCGACAATAAGCCGGTCGTCGCTAGATAAATCAATGAGTTATTGCGCTTAAAGTCGTTCATGGATAGCTCCCAAAGTAGCGGGGTGAAATCACAAACCCCAATGTTGCGGTAAAGCAACGGTTTTTAGCGTTTTGGCATAAAACACTAAAAACTATTTAAGCATTAATCAGGCCAACTATTTTTTTAATGCGAATAGGACTTTCGCTATCCACCAGAATAAGCCCTAATCCTAGGGCTATCCAGTTCAGCCGGCGGTGTTGTACCCCTCTGGGGCATAAATCATAAATCCGGTAGTCCACGGGATAGTGTTCCTTGCCGTCTCTATGCACCAGATTGACCACGCCAATCCGTCTCTGTGCACCAGATTGACCACGCCAATCCCGCGCACCAAGCCGCCTGTAGCGCCACGGTATTGCTTTGACCAGTTCTATCGACTTGGACCCGAGGAGCTATGTTTGCCCCAAGTGGGTTAAAAAATTAATAAAAAATCAACTACAAGACGTCTAAAGCCCAGTTTTCTACTGTCAAATGCTCAATTCTTGTATATTCATGCGTATTGTTGCTAACTAAGATTAAGTCTTTAGTTTTGGCATGCGCCGCAATCCAAAGATCATTAGCACCAATGATAGTCCCTTGCCGTTCCAGATTGGCTCGAATAATGCCGTAATTTCGAGATACTGATTCATCAAGATCAAGTACGGCAATGGCATCAGTGAGTTGTCTTAGTGTTCGCAAAGCTTCAGTTTGTCTGACGCTTTTTTGTGCACCAAGATACAATTCACCGCAGGTAATGACTGACATTGCCAAATCACCAGCCTCGCATTGTTCCATGCGCTTTCGTACCTGTTGAGGACGATTTTTAGCGATATAAATGCAAATATCGGTGTCTAATAAATATCTATACCCCATTACCAATCCTCGCGCTTTTCAGGCGGTGGGTCTTGTCGACCTTCCGCCATAAAGTCATCAGGAAGACTGGCTAAAAGATCAAAAATATCGGCTGGTTTGGTCTGGCGTTCGCGAAGAATAATTTCGTTACCTCTCCGAAAAATTTCAACTTCTTTAGAATTGAATTGAAATCCTTTGGGTAAACGAACAGCTTGGCTATTTCCTGACTGGAATACTTTTGTAAATGACATAATGCTCTCCTGAGTTAAGGCTATACATAATGTATATCCTAAACACTAATTTTAAAAGGACAGTTTCTTGAAAGATTTGATTTAGGACTAGAGCTGGCCCCGAAAAATTGAACAGTGGATTGCTCTGTGCCGTTGCTTCGTTAGCATACCGCATAACATATACTGCTTTTTCAGGGCAGCGAAAGTCCTAAGGCATTAATCAGGTCAACTATTTTTTTAGTTA
>DBNZ01000070.1 GCA_002299495.1 Methylococcaceae bacterium UBA659 | reverse complement strand
TCGATGCCGTGCTTGTACTTGCGCGTGCTTTGGCAACGCGGGCAGCAGCCTTCCTGGGCCATGTGCGCCATGATCAGACGCTCCACACCATCCGCATCCCGGCGTTCACGCAGCGCCTCGAGCAGATCATCCATCTGCGCTTGCGTCAGACCCTCGAGACTGGCGACCAATTGCTGGTACTTGGCTTGTTCAATGTTGATTTTCCTAGAAAAAGTGGCTTGAATGACATTTTACACGGTTTATGCTAACTCAGTCATGTCCTCAGCTATAACTTCAACCTCAAACTGCGCGCCACTGGACGTAAAACACCGTTTGACGCTATACTCGATTTCTATCGAAAAACACCTGCTATTTTTATGGTCAATCCTAGCCAGTTAATCGTGGCACTAAACACTTAGCAGACTATTTCCATCGTCATCAGATAGCCGGCATAATCCGGGCGGTTTTTCCAGACCGCCGGTTACCCATCCTTGTCAATGAATTCCTAATCTATGGTTTCCGACCCTACAAATTTAACTGAACCGCAAGCCAACACGGGTAAAAAAACCAACCACAAACATATCGTCATCATCGGGGCGGGCCCAGGCGGCTTGTGCGCGGGCATGTTGTTGGCCAGGCAGGGTTTCCGCGTCACCGTCTATGAAAAAAACGCGGTGGTCGGTGGCCGTAACCGGCCAATTACCGAAAACGGCTTCACCTTCGATACCGGCCCAACGTTTTTATTGATGAAATTTGTGTTGGATGAAATGTTCCAGCGGTGCGGGCGGCGTAGCGAAGATTATCTGGAATTTGCCCAGCTAGACCCGATGTACCGACTGGTGTTTGATGACCGCGAGCTTTTTGTATCATCGGATCCGGAAAAAATGCGTGCAGAACTACGCAAAGCCTTCCCGGAGGGCGATGCAGGTTTTGGCCGCTTTTTAAGCCAGGAAGAGCGGCGTTATCTGGCGTTGTACCCTTGCATCGAAAAAAGCTATTCCAGCCTGCTTGATTTTTTGTCGTGGGATTTGTTGAAAGCGTTGCCCCAACTGGCTATTCACCATAGCGTCTTCAGTAATTTGGGAAAGTATTTCAAAGACAACAAAATGCGCCTGACTTTTTCCTTCCAGTCCAAATACTTGGGCATGTCGCCTTGGAAATGTCCGGCCTTGTTCACGATGTTGCCGTTGATCGAACACAAATACGGCATCTACCATGTGATGGGCGGTTTGAATAAGATTTCCGCGGCGATGGCGCAAGTGATCGAGGAGCAGGGCGGCCATATCCATACTTCCAGCGCGGTGGCGTCGTTGGTGTTGGAAGGTCGCAAGGTGAAAGGGGTGCGCTTGGCCTCCGGGGAAGAAATATTGGCCGATGAGGTGGTGATCAACGCGGATTTTGCCCATGCCATGTCCAAGTTAGTGCCGGATGGCATCCTAAAGAAATACCGGCGGGAAAAGCTTCCGGGCAAAGAATATTCCTGTTCCACTTTCATGATCTATTTGGGGCTGGATAAATGCTACGATTTGCCCCACCACAACATTGTGTTTGCCAGGGATTACCAAACCAATACCGACAATACCTTCGTCCACAAGGCGTTGTCGGAGGACTTTTCGTTTTATGTGCAAAACCCCTCTGTCACCGACCGCCAGCTTGCCCCGTCCGGCAAATCTGCACTGTATGTGTTGGTACCGGTGCCTAACAACTTAAGCGGCCTGGCTTGGGATGAATTGCAGCCACAATTCCGCGACCGGGTCTTGACTGCGCTGGAACAACGTTTGGGCATGGCGGACATCCGCTCCCATATCGAATGCGAAAAAATTATCCACCCAAGCACTTGGGAAGCCTCGGAAAATGTGTTTTTGGGGGCGACTTTCAGCCTGTCACACAAATTTAGCCAAATGTTGTATTGGCGTCCTAGGAACCGCTTCGAGGAACTGGACAACTGTTATCTAGTTGGCGGCGGAACCCATCCAGGCAGTGGTTTGCCGACCATTTATGCATCGGCGAAAATTTCCTCCACCCTGATTTGCCAAAAATATGGCTTGCCCGATCCCGCCCTGGCATAAACCCATTCTGGATGACTTCATTCACCGTTTGTTCGCCGGTTGACGGCCATATCATGGGCGAGTACCTGGCCAGTGGCAGCCGGGAAATCGCCTTGATGATGGCGCAGGCACGCGATGCCCAGCAGAGTTGGTTGACCATGCCCGTGGTCAGACGCACGCAAATTCTAGGTGGCTTGCGGGCGGTCATGTTCCGGCGTTTGGACGAACTGGTTGACCTCATTTGCGCCCTCACCGGCAAAACCCGCACCGAAGCCTTGTTGGGCGAAATTTACCCGGTCATCAGCCTGCTCGATTATTACCAACGCCACGCCCCCCGCCTGTTGGCCAGCCAAGTCCGGCAAACTTCGCCGTTGTTGTTTCCGGGGTCTTCGGCCACGGTGCACCGGCGGGCCTTTGGCGTGGTGGCCGTCATCTCGCCGTGGAATTTCCCGTTCCAATTGACCATGACCCCGTTGCTGTCGGCCTTGTTCGCGGGCAACGGCGTCATCGCCAAACCGTCGGAATTATCCTTGCCGATCGGCGCCGTGATCTTGTCCTTATTCCAGGAACTGGGCTTGCCGGAACGGTTGCTGCAAATTGCTTATGGCGATGGCCAAGCGGGGGGGCAACTGATCGCCGCCGCGCCGGATTTGGTCTGTTTTACCGGCAGCGCGGCGACCGGGCGGAAAGTCATGGCCGCCGCCGCCCAGCATCCAGTGCCGGTGATTTTGGAATTGGGCGGCAAGGATGCCATGCTGGTATTTGCCGACGCCCATCTGGAACGGGCCGCGAAGGCTGCGGTTTACGGCGCGTTTTGCAACAACGGCCAAGTGTGCGTGTCGGTGGAGCGTTGCTATGTTGAGCAAAGTGTTTATCCGGCCTTTATCGAGGCGGTTTGCGCCAACACGGCCACGCTAAAGTTTGGGCTTGACGGCGATTTGGGCGCTGTCCTTGGCCAATTCGGCCTAGTCGAGGCCCATTACCACGATGCCCTGCGCAAAGGCGCTAAGGCATCCGGCGAACTCAAGCGCGACGGTAACCGCTTGGCGCCGGTGGTGCTTTGGGACGTTGACCACGGCATGGCGGTGATGCAAGAGGAAACCTTCGGGCCGTTATTGCCGGTTATGCCGTTCAATACCGAAAACCAAGCCCTGGAATGGGCCAACGCCAGCCGCCATGGCCTCAATGCCAGCATTTGGACTAGCGATTTGGCAAAAGGCCGCCGCATAGGCCGACAGTTGCGGGTGGGCAATTTCGCGGTCAATGATGTCATCAAAAACATCGGCCATCCTGGGCTGCCGTTTGGCGGGGTTGGCAGCAGCGGCTTTGGCCGCCAACGTGGGCCGGAGGGGTTGTTGGCCTTCACTTACCCGGTCAGCGAACTGGCCAATACCGGCCAATGCGACCAAGAGCCGAATTGGTTCCCCTACAGCCAGGAACGCTACCAACAGCTTAAGGGCTATCTGGATTTTTTCTTTGGCGCGGGCACCTGCCAGCAACGCGCCTGTCGCAACTTGGCTGCGTTGGTGGCCATGCGCGGGTATGCCACACTCAACCTCAAACAGCGCTGGCAGAATTTTAAACACGCCATCACTTGGCATCGGGGGTATTAAATGCAACGCAACCAGCGTGTCGTCATCATCGGAGCGGGCTTGGGCGGTTTGTCCGCCGCTATTTCTTTGGCCACCGAAGGCTTCGCCGTAACCGTGGTGGAAAAAAACGCCAAAATCGGCGGCAAGCTTAACGTCCTGGAACGCGGCGGTTTCAGTTTCGACTTGGGACCGTCGATACTGACCATGCCGCAAATTTTCGACGCCCTGTTCAGCCGCGCCGGCAAGAACAGGGAGGATTACGTCCGCTTCGTGCCGGTCAGCCCGCATTGGCGCAATTTTTTCGAGGACGGCACCACCTTGGACTTGTCGTCTGACCCGGCGTTGATGCGGCAAGAACTCACCAAACTGGGCCCGGATGTCCCCCTCCAGTTCGACCGCTTCCTGGCTTATTCCAAGCAATTGTGTGCAGTGACCGAAGCCGGTTATTTCGCCAAGGGATTGGACAGCTTTTGGCAATTGCTCCGCCACTACGGACCGCTCCGTAGCCTAACCGCGTTCGACGTGTTCCGCACCACGGACCAAGGTGTGCGCCGCTTCATTAAGGACGAAAAGCTGGTCGATGTCTTGAACTACTTCATTAAATATGTCGGTTCCTCGCCTTACGATGCCCCCGCGTTGATGAACCTGTTGCCGTACATCCAATTTGGTTACGGCCTGTACTACGTCGCAGGCGGCATGTACCAACTGGCGCGGGCGTTGCAACGTCTGGCCTTGGAATTGGGCGTTGAGTTCAGGCTTAACACCGAAGTCACCGCGATCCAGCATGACGGTGCGAAAGCCACCGGCGTGGCCTTGGCCAATGGTGATATCCTGCGGTCCGACATTCTGGTGTCGAACATGGAAGTCATCCCCGCGTTGCGCAAACTGCTCAACGCCGACGAGGCCGAACTGCGGCCATTACAACGTTTCGCCCCCAGTTGCTCTGGTTTGGTGCTGCATCTGGGCGTCAGCCGTATCTACCCGCAACTGGCGCACCATAATTTTTTCTACTCCAACAATCCGAAACGCCATTTCGACGCGGTATTCCACCAAAACCAGCTTTCCGAAGACCCGACCATCTACCTGGTCGCCCCGGTACGCACAGACCCGTCCCAAGCCCCCGAGGGCTGCGACATCATTAAAGTACTGCCGCATATCCCGCATTTGCACCACGACAAACCTTATTCCCAAGACGATTACCTGGCTTTGCGCGAGCGGGTGCTAGTGAAATTGGAACGCATGGGCTTGACTGGCCTACGCCAGTACATCGTCTGCGAGGAATTCTGGACACCGTTGGATATTGAGGCCAACTATTACTCCAACCAAGGCTCGATTTATGGCGTGGTTGCCGACCGCTTTAAAAACCTGGGTTTCAAAGCCCCGCAACGCAGTGGCCGCTTTAAAAACCTGTACTTTGTCGGCGGCAGCGTCAATCCGGGCGGCGGCATGCCGATGGTAACGTTGTCGGGGCAGTTGGTCAGGGACAAGATTTTGGCCGATTTGGGAAAATAACGCTCACGAAGCTAGGCATTATCTCGGAAAATGAAAGCTCGGTGTGGGAGCGGTGCCTTCGCCGCATGGCATTGTTAAAATAATATAGTTTCTAAATCGCCATTCCATTTCAGCATTAATAACATGACGGAATACTTGAGCATTTCCCGGCTTTTGCTGTAGCACTTTGATTTGCGTCACAGCCGCGCCAAGAAATGCCGAAACAAACTATTTGTTTAGTCCCACGATTAGGCTTCCTCACTTGAATAGTTTGGGCTATGGTTTTAGCCGCAAAGGTTATTTATGGTAGGCTCTTTGCCTTCTGGTTTCTTTGGGGTTATTGACTAAAGGACGATAAATTTCCACTCTGTCGCCTGCTTTTAATGGGCGGTTCATGCCACAAACTTTGGAAAAAACCCCTGTTATCAAGTTTTCCCTGTCCAATTCCGGACAAAGCTCGTGGATTTTTACGGCATTAAGGGCGTCTTGTACCGTACTTCCCAACGGGAGTGAAACGCTTATCACAAGTTGGCGGTCTGGCGTGGCATAAGCCAGTTCCACCTTGATTTCGCCTTCAGGCATAAACTTGCTTGGCCCGGTTGGTAAACGAACTGACCATGGTGTTGCAAATTTGGTTGAAAACGGCGCCAAAGGCTAGGCTGGCCAATTTTCCCGACATCTCAAATTCCAAGTCCAGACTGATTTTACTGGCGTCTTCGCGCAGGGGCATGAAATTCCAAACCCCTTCCAAGCGGGTAAACGGGCCGTCCAACAAGGAAACGGTGATTTTTCCACCCAGGTCTATCTTGTTTCGGGTTGAAAACGATTTTTTAAATCCACCTTTGCTAATCATCAATTCCGCTTCGACGTAATCATCTCCGCGTTTTAGGATACGGCTACCGCTGCACCACGGCAAAAATTGCGGATAGGATTCGATGTCATTCACCAGATCAAACATTTGTTGGGCGGAAAATTTAACAAGCGCGCTTTTTTGTACCAAAGTCATTACAGCATCCCGATAGCGTCTAAAAATATCAAAAACACTGCTGCCGGGGCGATATAACGGGTTAACCATCGCCAGATTTGATGATTTTTGGTGTCGGTTAAGGCCAGTTCTTGTTGGCTGTGTTCCTGTTTCATGATCCAGCCGACGAAAATGGCGATGGCAAAACCACCGATGGGCAGCATTAAGTTGGAGGTTATGTAGTCGATCAATTCAAATAAGGTGCATCCAAATAGTTTAAATGATGACCATTGGTTGAAAGAAAATAACGTAACCAAACCCAATACCCAAGCCGCCAATCCAGCCCACAAGCAGGCTTGGCCCCGGCTCATGCCTTTGGCTTCCACCAGCCAGGTGATGGCCGGTTCGATCAAGGCAATCGAGGAGGAGAGCGCGGCGAACACCAGCATGATAAAAAACAGCACGCCAAACAACCAGCCGCCGGTCATATTGCCAAAAGCGATGGGCAAGGTTTCAAAAATCAATCCTGGCCCTGAGCTAGGGTTTAGACCATAACTGAAAACCAACGGAAAAATCACCAATCCGGCCAGCAAGGCCACCAAGGTGTCGGCGGCGGCGACAATGATGGAGGTGTTGGCGATGGACACGTTTTTTGGCAGGTACGAGCCGTAAATTAAAATGGAACCCATGCCTAAACCTAACGAGAAAAATGCTTGGCCTAATGCGATTAACACCGAGTTGCCGGTCAATTTACTGAAATCCGGGTTGAACAAAAAATGCAGACCCTGGAAATAGCCTTCGGTGGTCATCGCATAACCCAATAGGAAAACCATCAACACGAACAAGCCGGGTATCATCCAGCCTAAGGCCTTTTCAAAACCCTCGTTAATGCCCCGCATGACGATCAACAGGGTAGCCGTCAAAAACAAGGTATGCCAGAACATCAATTCGCCAGGACTGGCTATAAAACCATCGAACATGGCTTTGATAGCGACGCTATCGGCATCGAAAAAGCTGCCGTTAAACGCCTTCAGCACATAGGCACAAGCCCAACCGGCAATGACGCTGTAATAGGATAGGATCAGGAAACCGGCGATGATGCCCAAACCGCCTAAATGTCGCCATTTCGGATCGGCCACGGCCTCTTCGGCCAAATCTTTCATGGTATCAATGGGGTTTTTCCGTCCACGACGACCCAACAAGGTTTCCGCCATCATGATAGGTATGCCCACCATCAGCACACACAGCAAATAGACCAAGACGAAAGCGCCGCCGCCATTTTCTCCGGTGATGTAGGGGAATTTCCAGATGTTGCCTAAACCTACGGCCGACCCGGTAGCGGCGATGATAAATGCCAGGCGTGAAGACCATTCGCCATGTGGTGATGTTTTTATATCCATTCAGAGCGCCTCAAAAACTCATGCGATGTAATAATCAGGTAAAATGAGGAGATTATACCGATACGTCAGATAAAAATAACCCCATTTCATGGCCGAAAAGAAGTCAAAGAAGAATAAGACCCAGCAGAACAATACCATCGCCGTCAATCGTCAAGCGCGGCATGAGTATTTTATTGAAGAGCGGCTGGAAGCAGGATTGGTGCTGGAAGGCTGGGAAGTAAAAAGCCTGCGCGAGGGCAGGGTGCAGTTAAAGGAAAGCTATGTTGTCATAAAAAGGGGTGAGGCGTGGCTTTCTGGGGCGCATATTTCGCCGTTGGTTTCGGCCTCCACCCATGTCAATCCTGATGCGGTGCGGATGAAAAAACTGTTGCTGAACCGGCACGAATTGAACAAGTTGATAGGCGCCGTGGAACGCAAAGGTTACACCCTTATACCATTACAAATGTATTGGAAGCATGGCCGGGCCAAACTGGAAATAGGTTTGGCTAAGGGCAAGCAATTGCATGACAAACGAGCCACCGCTAAGGATCGGGATTGGCAGCGGGAAAAGGCGCGGATCATGAAGCATGGTTAGCACTTAGGCTTAAGTTGAGGCCGAACGAAGAACGAAACAGGAGAGGGTAATCCCT
>DBNZ01000020.1 GCA_002299495.1 Methylococcaceae bacterium UBA659 | reverse complement strand
GGCTTTAACGCCACTAACATTTGAATGGTGGAGCAATTAGGGTTCGCGATAATGCCCCGGTTTTTATAGTCGGCAATCTTTTCAGGGTTGACTTCCGGCACCACCAGCGGAATATCATCGTCGTAGCGGAATTGCGAGGTATTGTCGATCACCACACAACCGGCTTCCACCGCCTTTAGCGCATAAATCGCGGAAACCGATGCGCCGGGGGAAAATAGCCCGATCTGTGCTTTAGAAAAATCAAACTCAGCCAAATCCTCAACTTTCAAGGAGCCGCCCTTGAATGGGATGCGCTTTCCGGCTGACTTACTGCTGGCTAAGGCGAACACCTCCCCTACTGGAAAATCCCGTTGTTCCAGAATAGACAACATTGCTTCACCTACCGCACCGGTGGCGCCCACTACCGCGACATTATAAGATTTGCCCATGGCCTAAAACCCCTTCTTTAACTCAGTCACAACGGCATCCCCCATCATTACCGTGCCTATTTTTTTCATCCCATCTGAATAAATGTCCGCAGTCCGTAAATGGGCAGAAAGCACCGCATCGACCGCTTTCTCAATCGCCTCGGCGGCTAGGGTTTCGGCAAAGGTATACCGCAACATCATCGCTACCGACAGCATCGTCGCCAATGGGTTGGCGATGCCTTGACCGGCTATATCTGGGGCCGAACCATGAATCGGCTCATACATCCCTTTGTTATTGGCAGCTAGGGATGCCGATGGCAACATACCGATAGAACCGGTCAACATGGCCGCCGCATCCGATAAAATATCCCCAAACATGTTAGTGGTGACCATTACGTCGAACTGTTTCGGCGCCCGCACCAGTTGCATGGCGGCATTATCGACATACATGTGGCTCAATTGCACATCGGGATAATGCTTGCCGGTTTCGGTGACCACTTCCCGCCATAATTCAGTGCACTCCAAGACATTGGCCTTATCGACCGAACACAGGCGGCGGTTACGCTTTTGCGCGGCTTGAAATGCGGTGTGCGCGATCCGGCGGATTTCCGTTTCGCTATAGACCAGGGTGTTGAAACCTTGCCGCTCACCGTTGTCAAGCACCCTAATGCCGCGGGGTTTGCCGAAATAAATGCCCCCGGTCAGTTCACGGACAATCAACAGGTCCAAACCTGAGACCACCTCAGGCCTTAAGGTGGAAGCGTGGATCAATTGCGGGTACAAAATGGCGGGGCGCAAATTGGCGAATAACTGCAACTCCGAGCGCAAACCCAGCAAGCCTTTTTCAGGCCGCAAGGAAATATCCAATGGCTCCCATTTTGGGCCACCGACCGCACCCAATAAAATGGCATCGGCGGCTTTCGCCAAATTCAGTGTTTGTGCCGGAAATGGCGTGCCGTACCCATCATAAGCCGCCCCCCCGATCAGGCCAAACTCCAAGCTAAAACCCAGACCCATTTCGGAGTTTAAGCATTCCAACAGCTTGACCGCCTCAGCAACGATTTCAGGACCTATGCCATCACCCGGCAATACTGCAATTTTTTTCATCATTTAAAACATCGTCCCCAAAATTTTCAAATTATGCTTGGTCGCTTGCAAACAACCAAGGCGCCCTTTTCGCCCTGGCCGCTTCATAGGCTAGGATTTTGTCCGCTTGCTGCAAGGTCAGGGCGATGTCATCTAAGCCATTCAGTAGCCGATACTTACGCGCCTGATCGATCTCAAAAGCAATTTCAATACCGTTAGGTTTGGTGATTTTTTGGGCGGTTAAATCTATTGACAACCGGTAACCGGGGGTCAATTCTTTGAACAAGCCAGCAACGGTATCGGCTGCCAAAACAATCGGCAACAAACCATTTTTAAAACAATTGTTATAAAAAATATCGGCAAAACTGGGGGCGATGATGGCCCTAAAGCCATAATCTTCCAATGCCCAAGGCGCATGTTCACGCGATGAGCCGCAACCAAAATTTTCCCGTGCCAACAAGATTTGCGCGCCCTGATATTCAGGCTTGTTAAGAACAAAATCGGGATTGATGGGCCGCTGGCTGCAATCCATATCCGGTTCTCCCCTATCCAAGTAACGCCATTCATCGAATAAATACGGGCCAAAACCGGCCCGTTTAATCGACTTTAAGAATTGTTTCGGAATGATGGCGTCGGTGTCGACATTGGCGCGGTCTAGGGGTGCCGCCAAGCCGGTCAAAACAGTGAATGCTTGCATAATTTCTGGCTTAGAGATTCATTAGATACGGCTTTCAAAGCCATTCCCGGACATCGGTAAAACGTCCTGCTATCGCCGCCGCAGCCGCCATTGCCGGGCTGACCAGGTGGGTACGCCCACCATAACCCTGTCTGCCTTCAAAATTTCGGTTTGACGTGGAGGCGCAACGCTCGCCTGGCTCTAGCCGGTCCGCATTCATCGCCAGGCACATCGAACAGCCGGGTTCGCGCCATTCAAAACCGGCGGCGGTGAATATTTTGTCCAGGCCTTCGGTCTCAGCTTGTCTTTTCACTAAACCGGACCCTGGCACCACCAGAGCCTGTTTAATGTTGGCGGCTATTTTTTTGCCTGCGGCAATGGCGGCGGCGGCACGCAGGTCTTCTATCCGTGAGTTGGTGCAGGAACCGATAAATACCTTGTCAACTAAAATGCCGGTGATGGCTTGTCCTGGTTGCAAGTCCATGTAATCCAAGGCACGGATCATGCTTTGCTTTTTCACAGGATCAACCTCAAGCTCAGGATCGGGCACACTATCGTCCACGGCAACCACCAGTTCCGGCGATGTGCCCCAGGTGACCTGCGGTTTGATTTCTAAGGCATCCAGCTCCACCACTTGGTCAAACACAGCATCGGCATCGGAATACAAACCACGCCAAAAGCGCTCCGCCATACACCAATCGCCGCCTTTGGGTGAAAAGGGGCGATCACGGTAATAATCAATGGTGATTTCGTCAACGGCCACAAGACCGGCCCTTGCGCCCGCCTCAATCGCCATGTTGCAAACCGTCATTCGCCCTTCCATCGACAAATCGCGGATGGCAGGGCCGGCGAATTCGATGGTGTAACCGTTGCCGCCCGCCGTGCCAATGACACCGATGATAGCCAGGATAAGGTCTTTGGCGGTGACGCCTGGCTGAAGCCGCCCTTCGACTTTAACCAACATGTTCTTGGCTTTTTTTTGCACCAGGCATTGGGCGGCCAAAACATGTTCGACTTCAGACGTGCCAATCCCAAAAGCCAAGGCGCCCGATGCGCCGTGGGTAGAGGTATGGGAATCGCCACACACCACTGTCATCCCCGGCAAAGTGGCACCTTGTTCAGGCCCGATGACGTGGACAATGCCTTGGCGCGGGTCAGTCATGGTGAATTCCTGAATGGCGAACTCCGCGCAATTTTTGTCTAGGGTTTCCACTTGCAAACGGGAAACGGGGTCGGCAATGCCCTGCTCACGCCCTAGCGTCGGCACATTGTGGTCGGCCACCGCCAAATTACGCATGGGCCGCCAAGGTTTGCGGCCAGCAAGGCGCAAACCTTCAAAGGCTTGTGGTGAAGTCACCTCATGCAACAAATGGCGGTCAATATAAATCAGCGCGGAGCCGTCATCTTCCTGATGGACCACATGGTCATCCCATAATTTGTCATATAACGTCTTACCTGGCATGTCGTTAACCTAAAATTTCAAATATCTTGGCCTTGATTTCATCCACGCTACCCACGCCGCTGATTGAGGAAAAATTAACCCCCTGCTTGACCGAGTAGTAACCCACTAGCGGTTCCGTAAGCTGGTGATAAACTTCCAACCGTTTGCGTACCGTTTCCTCTTTGTCATCGTCGCGTTGGATTAGCGGTTCGCCACTGATATCGTCCAAACCAGCGACTTTTGGGGGATGGTAGCTTAGGTGGTAAGTCCGGCCTGAACTTAAATGCACCCGCCTGCCGGCCACTCTGTTGACAATTTCTTCATCGGCAACGGCGATTTCAATGACATAATCGATCGCAACGCCCATGTCATCCAAACCTTCGGCTTGGGCTATGGTGCGGGGAAAACCGTCCAATAAAAAACCGTTTGTGCAATCGGGCTGGACTATACGCTCCGAGATCAGACCCAATATGATGTCATCAGAAACCAACTTTCCAGCAGCCATGATTTTTTTTGCCTCAAGGCCCAAGCGTGTCCCCTCCCTAACGGCCGCGCGCAACATATCGCCGGTGGAAATGGGCGCTATGCCATATTTTTCGGAAATGAACTTAGCCTGAGTCCCCTTGCCCGAACCAGGGCTCCCCAGCAAAATGATACGCATTGATCGACTCCGTTATGTCTATTATTGATTTTTTTGAAAAGTTGTTGTTCAACAAGAAACCAACAGGCGATTGAAGGGGGGCTTAGAAGGAAATGAAATCGCAATAGTTGCGTGAGGCCTTATAGTGAATTGCTTGCAGAACTAAAATTTAGCGACTTATTCTATAACAGTTCAAATTAAAACGGTTTTAAAATGTT
>DBNZ01000171.1:1546-6189 GCA_002299495.1 Methylococcaceae bacterium UBA659 | reverse complement strand
TCCGAAGGGTTGGCGAAATTGACTAGGCTGACGATGACAACTTTTTGCAACGTCGGATTGATCCGGCGGTAAGCGTTGAGCAATTGCAGGAATGTTCGTCCGGTGCTGATTTCATCATCTATCAACACGACAGTGGTGGCGTTAAGAAATTGTCCACGTTGCCGGGCATGTTCCGGATAATACAGGAAAAAGTCGGTCGCGTGGCTGTGGGCTTCGTCGAATTGCAAGCGTTCCACGCCGTCCAGATGATAGCGGGTAGTTTGCAGGAACAGGGCATCTGGCAAACCCAATCTGCAAGCGGCTTCAAACACGCCGTAACCTAAACCGGTAGCCGTCTCGGCCATGCCAATCCAGACGCTGGCGCCTAAGTTGCCGCCAATTTGCCGCGCTAAGGCCCGATACGACCACGCCATCAGCGTCGGCGACACCGGATAATGCTTTCCTAACACTTTGCTGACCAACAAAAACTTGCGCTTGCTGCCGATCCGGGCGGCAAAACCGAGTAGGCGGTGGAGGGGGACGGTGCCGGGTTGTAGGTCTAGGTGTAAGGTGCCGGTGGCTAGTGGGATGTTGATTTTTTTAGGTTCCAAGGTTATGGGGTTGTCCATAATTCAGGTCAGGTGTGCGAAGAGGCGTTTGTGGGTGGGAACGGTGTCCTGGTCGCGGTTTTGGCATGCTATTGCCTTTTGGGTTTCCCAAATTGCAACGCGGGCGTCATCCCTACGGTATATCAGACAGTCAAGTGTCGCCCAATATTACCGGCATTTTTACCTCAGCCACCCTTAATCCGTATTGGATAACCGGCTTTTCCACCGGTTCGCCTCTAAACCCACGCCAAGCCATGCCCGCTAAATCTGCCCCCGCCAAGCAGGCCATGCCGAAGCCTCCGGAAGGCCGCGGGTTAATCTCCAACAACCTTGGGCCGTGTCCGCCTGCTTTGAACTGGATGTTGAAAATGCCATTGAGCTTGAAGTGGGCGGTCAGGCGTTCGACCATGCCTTGGATGTCGGGGTGGTTGTCGATTTGTTGACCGTGGCCTGCTATGGGCAATTTTTTGCGCTGTACGGCGCACAAGAGTTCACCGTTCTGGCCCGCGCAATCGACGCTCCATTCCGAGCCATTAAGGTGTTCCATGACCAGCAAGGTGTCGAAATTGGGCGTGTTGAACAATCCTAAGCGTAGCTCGGACAGCGGGATTTGGTATTCCACGCCTTTCAATAAATGGGTGATGCTGTCGCTTTTCGTGTCAAGGATGCGGAAGCCTAGGCCGTTGACCGAGATGGCGGGTTTTACGCATAGGCTATTGTGGTGGCTGGACAATTGCAGCACGGCGCGGTCGAAGGCCATGAGGTTATCGACGGCGATGAATTCCATGGTTTCGGCGACATGGGGCGGCAATGCGGCGTAGAATTCGGCCTTGTTGTTAAGCAAGGTCAGAGTGTGGTGGTCGGCGACCGACAGCACTTGGACGCCGACGGTTTTGAAGCGTTTCTGGTGCAGGCTGATCAGGGCGGCTTCTTTGCCCGGCCAAAACACGTCGATACCGTGTTCACGGCAAAAATCGACGCACCAATCCAGATAGGCTTCGCCGGTTAGCCCTGATGGTTCCAGATGGCATTCGTCGGCGGCTAAGAACGCGGCGGCGTGGTTGTGGTTATGGCTACAGACAATCGTGGCTGCGCCAGCCGGTAGCGACTGGCGAAGGTTATGGAAGACTGCGTTGATGGTGGAGAAGGTTTTGTTGAACCAGACGCGCATGAAACTTTATAGGTGCGGGAGGATTTGCGGCAGCAGGTTTTCAATGGTGCGGCCGCTGCCGTTTTCACCGATGGCGTGCATTTTCCACTCGTCGCCATGACGGTAGACCTTGGCCATGATTTGGGCGGTGTGCGAGCCTTGTGCGCTGAGCGTGTAGCGGGCGATTTCGGCGTTGTTTTTGGCATCGACCATGCGGCAGTAGGCATTTTCAACCGAGTTGAAGCTTTGCCCGGTGTAGGAGCTGACGGTAAACACCAACGCCTTGACCGTAGCCGGAACCCTGTCCAGCTCAACGATGATCTGCTCGTCGTCGCCGTCGCCGGCGCCGCTGCGGTTATCGCCGGTATGGACGATGCTGCCGTCCTTGCTTTTCAAATGGCCGAAGTAAACGGTTTCGACGACTTTGTTGTGGTCGTCGAACATCACGCAGGAAGCGTCCAGGTCGATGGCGTCACTGCCGCCGCCACCAAACAAGCCACCCAATAACTTGCCGCCACCGGCGGCTTTTTTTTGATCCCAGCCTAAGCCCATGACGATTTTGTTGAGGTTGCCGCCGGCTTCTTTGGACAGGGATATCTTTTGCCCTTTTTGTAAGTTAATGGCCATGCCGCACCTCAGACGTTGACGCCAAAATGTTTCGCCAACGCGCCTAAGCCGCCGGCAAAGCCTTGGCCTACCGCTTTAAATTTCCATTCGCTGCCGGCGCGGTAGATTTCGCCGAAAATCATCGAGGTTTCAACCGACGCATCTTCGCTTAAGTCATAACGGGCGATTTCTTGGCCGTTTTCTTCGTTGACTATGCGGATGAAGGCATGGCTGACTTGGCCGAAGTTTTGTTTGCGAGCCTCGGCGTTGTCAATGGTGACGGTGAACACGACTTTGTCCAGGTCGGCGGGGATTTTGCCCAATTCGACTTTGATGACTTCGTCGTCGCCCTCGCCTTCGCCGGTCAAGTTGTCACCTTGATGCTGCACGGCGCCATCGCCTACGGTTTTATTGTTAAAAAAGCAGAAATCAGCGTCGCTACGGACTGTGCCGTCCATTTTTACCAAAAATGCGCTGGCATCCAAATCAAACGCCGCGCCATCGGTGGCGCGGGCATCCCAGCCTAGGCCGACTGCGATTTTATTCAAGCCAGGGGCTTCTTTACTCAAATTGACGTTGCCGCCTTTAGTCAGTGAAATTGCCATGAAAGTCTCCTCAGGTTGTTTGTGTGTTTAAGATCAGGCCAAAGCCTAGCGGTTATGATAACCGTTAAGTCATAGCTTGGCGAATGTTTGGGGATTAATTTTGGGGATTAATTTAGGGTTATGGGAATAGGCGGATGGCGTATAATCTTTAGCAAATTAATCATCCATTGCAACCGCTTTAGGTTATGTTCATGAAATTAAGAAAAATCACCCATCAAGTGTTGGTCGGTAATGTCAAAGTCGGTGGCGGTGCGCCGATTGTGGTGCAGTCCATGACCAACACCGACACCGCCGATGCCGATGCGACGGTAAAGCAAATTATAGAATTGGCCGATGCGGGTTCCGAACTGGTGCGCATCACTGTCAATACGGAGGCAGCCGCTAAGGCCGTGGCCAGTATCCGTAACCAATTGGATGCCAAGGGGTATGCTGTGCCCATCATCGGCGATTTCCATTTTAATGGGCATAAGCTGTTGGAAAAATATCCCGATTGCGCGCAAGCCCTAGACAAGTACCGGATCAATCCGGGCAATGTCGGGCGCGGCAAAAGCCGTGACCCGCAATTCCAGAAAATGATCGAATTTGCCTGCCTATACAATAAACCGGTGCGGATAGGCGTTAACGGCGGTAGCTTAGACCAGTCGGTGTTAACCCGTTTGTTGGACGAAAACCGCGCCTTGAAGGAGCCGAAACCGTTGTCCGCCGTGACCCGCGAAGCGATCATGCTGTCGGCGCTGGAAAGCGCGGCTAAGGCCGAAGAGCTAGGCTTGGCTAAGAACAAGATTGTCTTGTCCTGCAAAATCAGCAACGTGCAGGATTTGATCGAGATTTACCAAGACTTGTCCAGCCGTTGCGATTACACCCTGCATTTAGGCTTGACCGAGGCCGGCATGGGCAGCAAGGGCATTGTCTCATCCTCAGCGGCGTTGTCTGTTTTGATGCAGCAAGGCATAGGCGACACTATCCGCATTTCCCTGACGCCGGAGCCGGGTTCATCGCGGACGCAGGAAGTTATCGTCGCCCAAGAGATTTTGCAAACCATGGGCTTCCGTTCTTTCACGCCGATGGTGATTTCTTGCCCCGGCTGTGGCCGTACCACCAGCGATTATTTCCAACATTTAGCGCAGGATATCCAACGTTATCTGCGGGACCAAATGCCGGTATGGCGCAGCAAGTATCCCGGCGTCGAGGCGATGGAAGTCGCCGTGATGGGTTGCGTGGTCAACGGCCCCGGCGAAAGCAAGAGCGCCAACATCGGCATCAGCCTGCCCGGCACCGGCGAATCCCCGGTGGCACCGGTTTATGAGGACGGCGTGAAGACGGTGACTTTAAAGGGCGACCGTATCGCCGAGGAATTTCAAGGGATAGTCGAGCGTTATATCGAAAGCCATTACGCGATGCACGATTAAGCGGTTTTTTTTCAGCACCTTAAGGTTCGGTTTACCCGGACACGTCTTAAGCTTTGCCTGGCTCATGTTGACTACCTGCCAAATTTTCAAATCCCTTTCCGATGAAACCCGTTTGCGCTGCCTGGTTTTATTGCGACGTCAGGGCAAACTTTGCGTTTGCGAACTGACTTACGCCTTAGATGCACTGCAACCGAAAATTTCCCGGCATTTGGCCCAGCTTCGGCAAACGGGGTTGTTGTTGGATAGCCGCGAAGGGCAGTGGGTTTATTACCGAATCAACCCGGAT
>DBNZ01000171.1:0-1156 GCA_002299495.1 Methylococcaceae bacterium UBA659 | reverse complement strand
CTAGGCAGCAAGCGGATTTGGAACGGTTGCAGGCGTTTGAGGGCAGGCCAGGTTTGATTCGTTGTTTGTGATTTAAAGGCTGCTGAATAGTTTTTTCATGCCCACCTCAAGGCATGCGGATGCCCGCCTGCAAAGTGTTTATGTATGGCCTGTTAGCTGTTAATATATTCGTTTATATGTATATCAATATGGAGACATGCAATGCTAAACATTCTGGTGCTATGCACCGGCAATTCTTGCCGGAGCATCTTAGGCGAAGCCTTAATCAATCACTTAGGCAAAGGCCGGTTCAGGGCTTTTTCGGCGGGTAGCCATCCAACCGGCAAGGTCAACCCTAACGCCTTAGCGACCTTGCAACGCAATGGCCTCCCCACAGAGGGTTACCAAAGCCAATCCTGGGACGAATTTGCAGGCCAAGACATGGATATCGCCATTACCGTATGCGACCAAGCGGCGGGCGAAACCTGTCCGGTTTATTTGGGCAGCACGGTCAGGGCGCATTGGGGCTTGCCCGACCCGGCTCATGTCAGCGGTACCGATGAGGAAATCGCTAAGGCGTTTCAGGCCACTTACGATGCGTTGCTGGCCAGGGTCAACAAGCTGTTGGCGTTGCCGGTGGAAACCCTGCCCGCCCAAGAGCTGGCTGCCGCGCTCAACGCGATTGGCGCAATGGCGGCTTAAACCACAGGAGTCCGGCATGACCGAAATTAAGCGTGATATGGGTTTTTTTGAACGCAACCTGACTTTGTGGGTGGGTTTGTGTATGGTCAGCGGCATTCTGCTCGGTGCTTATGCGCCAGGATTTGCCAAGGCCCTGGATGGGATGAGCATTGATGTTGATGGTGCCCCGGTGGTGTCCATACCGATCGCCATCTGCCTTTTTTTCATGATGTATCCGATCATGGTCAAGATTGATTTCGCCGAAGTTGTGAAAGCGGGCAGAAGCGTCAAGCCGGTGGCATTGACGCTGATCATCAACTGGTGTGTCAAGCCTTTCACTATGTACGCCATTGCATACTTTTTTTTAGGATTTTTATTCCGGCAATTAATCGGGACAGATGCCGTGGATTGGGTGAAGATGCCGTTCGGTTTGGACTTGCCGGTCGGCAGCGAATACGGTTCCGGCACGGTGGTCCTGCACGAAGGCGTAAAAATG
>DBNZ01000115.1 GCA_002299495.1 Methylococcaceae bacterium UBA659 | reverse complement strand
CCATCGAATTTCAATGAATCCATTGCCAGAATCGGCAAATTACCGCCGCTTAACCTTGATTGTCCTGTTTGCCGGCACACTGTTGGCCAGTGCATCCTTGATGTTTGTTTTGCAACCCCTATTCGGCAAGCTGTTATTGCCCTTGTTGGGCGGGTCTCCGGCAGTTTGGAACACCTGTATGGTGTTTTATCAGAGCATTTTATTTTTGGGATATGGTTATGCCCATTTTTTGGCGACCCGCTTAAACCTGAGCCGGCAAATTTTGTTGCACCTAGCGGTTATCGCCATCAGTTTAAGCCGTTTGCCGGTGGCTTTGCCTGACAATCCAGCGCCGCCAACAGCAAGTGACCCCACATTTTGGCTGCTGTGGACCTTGTTTTTGGCGATTGGGTGGCCGTTTTTCGTCGTATCGACCACCGCCCCGTTGCTGCAAAAATGGTTTGCCCAGGTTGGCCACCACACCAGCCATGACCCTTACTACCTTTATGCCGCCAGCAATACCGGCAGTTTGTTGGCCTTGCTCAGTTACCCATTGTTACTGGAACCTAGCGTAGGCCTTGATGGGCAACGCATGGGCTGGAGCCTAGGCTTTGCCGCCCTTTGCCTATTGCTTGCCGGTTGTGCCTTGGTCCTGTGGAAATCACGCCACCATAATCAAGCCACAGGACACGCAGACAGCCAAGAGGCGGAACAACCCGGCTACGCCGAGCAATGGCGTTGGTTGCTGCTGGCTTTTGTACCCTCAAGCTTACTGTTAGGGTTGAGCAATTTTATCAGCACCGATATTGCGTCGGTGCCGTTGTTGTGGATTATCCCGTTGACGGTGTATTTGCTTTCGTTCGTGTTGGTGTTTTCCCATTGGCATCGGTTCATCCATCCTATGATGCTAAGGTTGCAGCCGATGTTTTTGGTGCCGTTTTTGGCATTCGCCTTTGTCAATCCCGGCGATTTGCCGTACTGGGTTTATCTGGTTCTGCACGTCCTGGCGTTTTTTTTCGCAGTCATGGTGTGTCATGGCGAGTTGGCCAAAATAAGGCCGCATACCCGTCATTTGACCCGGTATTACCTGATCATGTCATTCGCCGGCATGTTGGGCGGCATGTTCAATACCTTTGTCGCCCCATTTGTATTCAACGGCATTTACGAATACCCCCTTATGATTGTCGCCGCTTTGATGTTGCGGCCTAGCCAGCACCCGCTGTCTTTCCAAGCCTTGTCCTGGCAAGTGGCCTTGGCTTTGGCCGTGCTTGCCATAGGCGTCGTTTTGTACCTAAATAACAAAGACTTGGCAGCGCAGTTTGATAGCCTGGCGATAACCCTGATGCTGTTAAGCCTGTTGACCTATCTCTTAAGGTCGCGGCCGGTGGGTTATGGCTTGATGGGCGGGGCGGTCATTGTCCTGGCCTTAGGCCTGCATGGATTGATAGGGCGTACGCTGTACCAAGAACGGAGTTTTTTTGGCGTGATGACGGTCAAGGAAAGCGTTTTGATGGATGAAAACCATAGGCCCGCACGCTATCACGAACTCTTTCACGGCACCACCAAGCACGGTGCGGAACGCATGGATCCTGGCTGGTTAAAAGTGCCATTGACCTATTACAGCCGATCCGGACCCGTAGGACAATTGTTCCAGGAGTTTGATACGGTCAATAGCGCATGGACTATCGGCATCGTAGGCCTAGGCACCGGGGCGATGACCTGTTATGCCAAAGAAGGGCAACGGTGGACGCTTTATGAAATCGATCCTTTGGTGATCAAAATTGCCAAGAATCCGGCGTATTTTCGATACATGGACGAATGCGCCCAACAGGCCGAAATAAGGGTGGGCGATGCCAGATTGTCTTTGGCCACGGAACCGGACCAGAAATTCGATCTGCTGGTGATGGATGCGTTTAGCTCCGATGCGGTGCCTACCCATTTGCTGACCGAAGAGGCCATTAAGTTATATTTCAAAAAACTAAAACCGGGCGGCATCCTGGCTTTTCATATCACCAACCGGCACTTGCTGTTGAAAAAAGTGTTGTCAATCCACTCCGAAAACATGCGTCTGGCCTCATTGATCCAAGAATATCAACCTGCTGCTGATGAAACTCCGATGATACTCGCCACCGATTGGGTGGTGATGGCGCAAAAGGAAGCGGTTCTTGAACCCTTACGCTTAAGCGGCCTAGGCCACTGGCAGAAAATGCCCCTTTATTTCGACATGAAGCCGTGGACGGATGATTTCACCAATATTGTGACCATTTGGAAATGACCGGAGGCGGGCGATTGATGGTAACGCCCGCTGCCATCAGTGGTCCGCACAAAGCATAAATATCATCGACTTCATAGGCCAAATGGCCAAAATTTCTACCGCCGGTGTATTCTTCGGGATCCCAATGGTAAGTCAATTCCAATAATGGGGACGGGTTGGCTTTAGCTGACAAGCCGTCAGACGGGGCGTACAGGTAAACCTGCCCTGCTCGCTTTCCATACGATGGCTTTCTACTAAGCTAGAAGTTACGCATTGACAGCCAAGTTATAATATGAAATTTAAAATCACACCAACTACAGCCACCGGAAGGCCCGCTTATGATCAGGACAATCAGCCGCCCCAGCACCGCCCGTTGCACCTTGCCGATGTATAT
>DBNZ01000191.1 GCA_002299495.1 Methylococcaceae bacterium UBA659 | reverse complement strand
CAGAGAGCGTCAAAAGTAATTTTGTTCGAGGGTTGCACGATGGTTTTGCAAGATCCTCTGTTATCTATTTATTCTGGTTGCGCCTGTGCTTATGAGAACGTGTTTTAAAAGCGGCCATTTCTATTGCTCCGGCCCGTTAAAGTTTGCACCGTTGGCGCTGCCCCGTTACAGCACATGCGCCTTGCGTCCCGCTCAAGGCGAACACTTTAAAGAGCCGAATCCCTCATAAAAACGGGTGAAATGGCCGGGTGTTAATGCTACCCGTCGTGGTGCTCGAACCGCTAGTGACACTGTTAAAACATATTCTTAAGAGGATACAAACAAGCTGATGGCCGACACTCCCGCGCAAATTCTAAAAACGATATTCGGCTACGAACATTTTCGAGGCCAGCAACAGGCCATTATCGAACAGTTGCTGTCCGGGCAAGACGCTTTGGTGTTGATGCCGACCGGCGGCGGCAAGTCGCTGTGTTATCAAATTCCGGCTTTGCTCAGGGACGGGGTGGGCGTGGTGATTTCGCCGTTGATTGCGTTGATGCAAGACCAGGTCAATGCGTTGTTGCAATTGGGGGTGAAGGCGGCGTTTTTGAACTCTAGCCAGAGCTTGGACGAGGCGCGGCAAGTGGAGCGGCGGCTGTTGGATGGCGCGTTGGATTTGTTGTACATCGCCCCGGAACGCTTGACGGCGGCGCGGACCGCTGGCTTGTTCGCACAAAT
Organism: Methylococcaceae bacterium UBA659; assembly: GCA_002299495.1. Classification (GTDB taxonomy): domain Bacteria; phylum Pseudomonadota; class Gammaproteobacteria; order Methylococcales; family Methylomonadaceae; genus Methylovulum. Next base: position 2,000 of record DBNZ01000191.1, on the reverse strand, counting down.
CAAGATCGCCTTGTTCGCCATCGACGAAGCCCATTGCGTGTCGCAATGGGGGCATGATTTTCGTAGCGATTATTTGTCTTTGTCCTTGCTGCATGAGCAATACCCTAGCATCCCGCGCATTGCGCTGACTGCTACTGCCGACGAGCGGACGCGCGAGGAAATCATCGCGCGTTTGGATTTGACCGGGGCGCGGGTGTTCCGTAGTGGTTTCGACCGTCCCAATATCCGCTACCGCATCGTGCAAAAGCAAAACGCCCGCCAGCAATTGCTGGCGTTCATCCAGGCTGAACATAGCGGGGATGCCGGTATCGTTTATTGCTTGTCGCGGAAAAAAGTCGAAGCCACCGCCGCATGGCTGTGCGCCAATGGGATTGAAGCGTTGCCCTATCATGCCGGCATGGGCAACAACCAACGCCAGCAACACCAGCACCGGTTCTTGATGAACGACAGTCTGGTGATGGTGGCGACGATTGCGTTCGGCATGGGCATTGACAAACCGAACGTGCGTTTTGTCGCACATCTGGATTTGCCGAAAAGTGTCGAAGCGTATTACCAGGAAACCGGCCGGGCCGGGCGCGACGGTTTACCCGCCAATGCTTGGATGGCTTATGGCTTGCAGGATGTCATCACGTTGCGGCAAATGCTGGCCGAATCCGGTTCTGATGCAGCCCGCAAGCGGATCGAATACCATAAATTGGATGCGATGCTGGCGTTGTGCGAGCAAGTGCATTGCCGTCGGCAAACTTTGCTGGGGTATTTCGGCGATGTGTTAGAGCAACCTTGCGGCAACTGCGACACTTGTTTGGAGCCGGCGCAGACCTGGGATGGCACGTTGGCAGCGCAGCAAGCGCTGTCCTGCATTTACCGGGCGGGGCAGCGGTTTGGCGTGGGTTATTTGGTCGATCTGCTGTTAGGCAAGGTGACCGACAGGGTTAAAACGTTCGGCCACGACCGGTTGTCCACCTTTGGTATCGGTAAGGATTTGGACGACAAACAATGGTTTTCGGTATTCCGGCAATTGGTGGCGAAAGGTTTGGTGGCGGTGGATTTTGACCACTATGGCGCCCTGCGCTTGACCGAAGCCAGCCGCCCGATATTGCGCGGCGAACAGGTATTGATGTTGCGCCAAGACAGCCCCCCGGGAAAGCCCCAACGGGGCCGGGCGAATGGCGAACCTATTTTGTCCGCCAATAACGGGCCGTTTTGGGAAGCCTTACGGGCAAAGCGGCGGGAATTGGCCGAGATTCAAGACGTGCCGCCCTATGTGATTTTCCATGATGCGACTTTGATGGCGATGATGGCGGCTAAGCCAAAAAACCTGCGCGAAATGGCCTTGATTTCAGGCATTGGCGAGCGCAAACTGGCGTCGTATGGGACAGCATTTATAGCGGTTATCCGGCAGTTTGTGTAACCGCTGGCGCTTTATATTTTCCTTATTGATCCGGCCTTATTCCGTGTTAACCTCCGTTCGCCTTGAGCGGGTCGCAAGGCGCATGTGCTGCGACGGGAGCATCACACCAACGGTGCAAACTTTAACGGGCCGGAGCCATAAAAGTGGCCGCTTTTAAAACCCGTTCTAAGGCATGCCTTGGACTCCGGTGTGGGTTAAGCAGCCGGGCAAACACTTACCGCGACGGTTAATAACCGTCATCTTCTCCTAGGCTTGCAAGCGTCTGGAAAATCTGCACAAGCGGCATCCACCAAGGCGACAATATTCTCAGAGGTAAAAGGGCTGGCGCCTTGTAGTTTGACAGTTTGGTCGAGACTGCCCCAGCTCACCACGCCGACCACCATATTTCTAACCCCTTCCATGCCCACTTCCACGCCTTCGCTTAATTCGGCTAATCTGCCTAGGTTGACTATCAAGGGGCTGCCACTGCTCCCTCCCGTTTGTCTGCTGCCAAAAACGGTATTGTTGGACAAATCTACATCAACAGACGCTTGCGAATCCGTTTGCTGCATTTTCGTCCCTTGGTCATGGGAAGCGCTATAGCCCAGTT
>DBNZ01000026.1:2781-5970 GCA_002299495.1 Methylococcaceae bacterium UBA659 | reverse complement strand
GTTGGTTGGTCATCGTGGTTGTCCTACAGGTTCATTAATGGCTAAGAACGTGTTTTAAAAGCTACTACGCGGTCCGATTGCTGCGTTGCGCGGTTGCTTGACAGTCTGCGGCACACGGATGTGCCATCGCAACAGACTGAGGAAATTCTCATGTACGTCCAGTACACGCAGGTGATGCGCTCCGTGCCTTGCACTCGAACCGCTAGTGACACTTTTAAAACACGTTCTAAACAGCGGCGTAGGTTGGGTTTTCCGGTTTACCGCTGAACCTCAATAACCGTGTCGTTGGATTGTAATACGGTTTAACCTAGCCGGCTATCAACAACACAGCCACATTGTGCGTACAGCAAAGCGGTGGACACCGTCCGTACTCGATTTTGCTGGGCAACGTCGGCATAAAGAAATAAAAACGGCGTAAATACAGGTTGTTGGGTGCTGCGTAGGGCATAACCGATTTTAACGCATTTACAACGGGTAAACTCTTTGTTAACCAAACCGGAGTATTTGCAAACTTAATGGCTTGTTGCCGTGTGTCAGCTCTGTCTTGACAGCCAAGCTAACATTTCAAAGGGCACTAGCGGACGCCGGACCTAGGGCCAAGGACGGTAACTTTGCCACGCCATCACGGCCATAGCTATCCACACAAAACCTTAACCGTCATTCCGGCATACCCTAAACAGCGCAGGGCACTAGCGGTATGGCGGCATGACGATAACCTGCTGATGGTGTCTTAAGGAAACGTCAATAGAACCTAGCGGAGCTTTAACACCAAGGCTTTGAACAAAGCCACGGCTTATGGAATACTGATAGTTCCGCGCTTATCCTTGCCTGAAAACACTGGACGCGCCCCACCAGCCAAGTTTCCCTGCAAATGACCACGCTTAAACGACAGGAATCCACACAACCACCGCTATACCTGGCGGTATTGCATGAGCGCGTGGCCGGGCGTGGCCGTATCGGCATTCCTAGTTTGTACCGTAATGAAAAGCTTCGGAATGGCCTAGAAGCGCATCTGCTGGGCATGGGCGATATCAAAAGGGTGCGGGCAAACATCCTGACCGGAAACCTACTGATTGAATATGCCTCCCATCGGGAACTGAAAACTTTCCTTAATGCCATTATCCGTTTTTTGGAAACCGAGCTGGGGCAACCCGTGCTGCTGCGTTCCGAGGGCGTCGACCGGCCGGTCAAAGCGATGGGCGTTAAGCAACCCGTTAGGAAACGCAAGCCCAAGACGTCAACGGCGCAAGGCTCGTATCAAGCCCAAGACCAGCATTTATGGCACGTCTTGCCCGTGCATCGGGTCTTGGAAATTCTCGCTAGCACCGAACACGGTTTGCCCGCCCAAAGCGTGGCACAACGGCTCCACCAATTCGGCCCGAACCTCTTGACCCAGTACAGCGGTCGTCCCGCCATGCAAATGTTCTGGCAGCAATTTGCCTCGGCGCCCGTGGCCGTGTTAGGGATTTCCGCAGCCGTTTCCGTGGCCACGGGCGGTTTAGCGGACGCCTTAGTGATCGCCATCGTGATGGGCATTAATGCCGTGATCGGTTATGTCACGGAAAGGTCGGCGGAAAAAACCATCAACGCACTTGGCCAACTGACGCCTGAAAAGGCTATTGTCATCCGCTCGGGCGAGCTAGGCGAAGTCCCCTTGCACGAGGTGGTGATCGGCGATATTTTATCGCTGTCACCTGGATGCTATGTTCCCGCCGATGCCCGCCTGTTGGTCAGTCACCGGTTGAGCGTAGACGAGTCGGCACTGACTGGCGAGAGTATGCCGGTGGCCAAGCATTCGGCTTTTGCAGGACTAAACGACACGGCTCTGGCTGACCGCTTGAACATGGTGTACATGGGCACGTTGGTCACCGGCGGCAACGGCACGGCGGTGGTGGTGGCGACCGGGCGCCATACCGAAATCGGCAAGATACAGGAACTGGTCGGTGAGTCCGAAGCACCGCAAACGCCGATGCAAAAGCAAATCGACGCCATGGGCATGCAACTGGCGCTGGTTAGCGCCGGTATTTGCGGACTGGTTTTTATGATCGGCTTAGCCCGCGGCAGGCCTTTGTTGGAGCTGTTGATGACGACCATATCACTGGCCGTCGCTGCCGTGCCGGAGGGCTTGCCGGCGGTGGCCACGACTACGCTGGCTATTGGCATCAAGGACATGCAGCGGCGCAAGGTGTTGATACGCAAATTGGCGGCCGTGGAAAACCTGGGTTCGGTGCAGGTAATTTGCTTGGATAAAACCGGTACCTTGACGCTGAATAAAATGAGCGTGGTCGCCATTTCCAGATTGGAAAGCCATTTTCAGGTCCAACAAGGCCAGTTCTTCCAAAACCAAACCCGCGTTGAACCGGATGGGACCGACCCGGCCTTCAGGCGCATGATGGAAATCTTGGCGCTTTGCAACGAATCCAAACAAGACGGCCTAGACAACGGTTTGATCGGCTCACCTACCGAAAATGCCTTGTTGCAACTGGCCATCGATGCCGGTTTGGACATCGGCGACTTGCGCGGCCGTTTCCCTGCGGTCAAAACGGAATACCGCGCTGAAGACCGGCCGTATATGGCGAGCGTGCATTTGATCCCGGGCGGGGCATACCTGGCGGCGGTAAAAGGCAGCCCACAAGCCCTTCTGGACTTGTGCCAATGGCATGAAAATGGACAGGGCCTGCACCCTATGACCGACGCCGACCGTGCTTTGACACTCACCGACAACGAACGTTTGGGCGCCGATTCGTTACGTGTCCTTGGGGTAGCCTATCGGCTCATGGATCAGTTAACCGATGAAACTACCCAGGGACTGGTCTGGCTGGGCTTGGTGGGCATGGAGGATGTGATGCGGCCGGGGATGGCGGAACTGATGCGGCAATTCCATGATGCCGGCATAGCCACCGTGATGATCACCGGCGACCAAAGCGCCACCGCCTACTCAGTCGGCAAACGCCTGGGCTTGAACGAGGCAGACCAGCCGTTGGAAATGGTCGATTCCATGCACCTGGAAAAACTCAGTGCTGCCGTGCTAGCCGGTTTAGTCAGCTCCACCTCGATATTCTCGCGCGTCAGTCCGGCGCATAAACTGCGTATCGTCCAAGCCTTGCAATTGAACGGCAAGGTGGTCGCCATGACCGGCGACGGCATTAACGACGGCCCGGCGCTGAAAGCCGCCAGTGTCGGCGTGAC
>DBNZ01000026.1:656-2395 GCA_002299495.1 Methylococcaceae bacterium UBA659 | reverse complement strand
GACGATTTATCGACCATGATCACCGCCATTCGGCAAGGCCGGACGATTTACGATAACATACGAAAAAGCCTGCACTTTTTACTGTCCACCAATTTGAGCGAAATTGAAGTCATGCTGGTCAGCGAAATTATTGGCGGCGCGGAAATCCTTAACCCTATGCAGTTGTTGTGGATTAACCTGATCACCGACATATTTCCGGGGCTGGCCTTAGCTTTAGAGCCACCGGAAGGGGATGTGCTCAAACGCCCGCCGCGCGACCCCAACGAAGCCATTGTTTCGCCGAAGGATTATGCCAAACTGCTGCGCGAATCCGGGATTATCAGCGGCGGTGCCTTGGCAGTTTATGGTTACAGCCTGCTGCGCTATGGCATGGGCCCTAAAGCCAGCACCAACACTTTTATGTCCTTGGCCTTAGCCCAGTTGTTACAGGCTTACCGCTGCCGCTCCGAACATACCTCCATTTTCAATCCAGAAAACCGCAGGCCCAACCGCTATCTCGATACGGCGATCGGGTTTTCCTTGGCCTTACAGGTGCTAGCCGTTGTGACGCCAGGGCTGCGCCAGTTGCTCAGGCTGACGCCGGTAAGCCCGGTGGACATACTGGCAATCATCGCCGGGGCCGGATTACCGCTGGCGGTAAACGAACTCAGCAAACCATCCGCAGGCCAAAAAACCAAGGGAAACAACCCATGATCACTGATTTTGTCTTTAATTCCCAATCGGTCACGGCCGGCCACCCCGACCGTATGTGCGATATCGTCAGTGATGCGATTATTGACGCCTTTTTGCGCCAGGACCCGATGACCCGGATCACGGCCGAATGCGCCTTATCGAAAAACATCTTATTTTTAGCCGTCCGTTACGCCAGCGATGCGGTGGTCGACATTCCAGAAACCGCACGGCACACGTTGCAAAAAATCGGCTACCGGCCACAAGATTTCAATGCCGCCGACTGTACCGTAGTGACCAGCTTGATCGAGCAAGTCAAAAGTGTGCGGGAAACCGATGTCAGCGCCCTGGAGGAGGATGAAATCGACCAAATCACGGTATCCCACCAAACGACGGTATTTGGGTACGCCTGCACCCATACGCCCGACCTGATGCCGTTGCCCATAGCGTTGGCCAATGCTTTGGCGCGGCGGCTCTTTCAGGTCAGAAAAACAGGCGCATTGCCTTATCTGTCCCCTGATTGCACCACCCAGGTCGGCATAGCGTTTGTCAACGGCAAACCCAAGCGTATCCATAGCATCAACTTAATTATCGGCTGCGAAAATTCAGATGTGGCACCGGCAACGTTACAAATGGAAGAGGATTTGCGCCATCATGTCATCTTTCCGGCCCTAGCCAGCGCCACGATGCAACCCGACCACTTGACCAAGATCGTTATCAACCCGGACGGCCCGTTCATGCGTAGCGGGCCGGGGGCGCACTCGGGCATGACCGGGCGCAAGGGCGACAGCGATACCTATGGCTGTTTTGCCCGGCACAGCGGCTCGGCTTTGAGCGGCAAATCGCCGTCCAGAATCGACCGGGTTGGCGTTTATGCCGCCCGCCATGCCGCCAAAAACATCGTCGCGGCGGGCCTGGCCGAACAATGCGAAGTGCAACTGAGTTACAGCATAGGCCGGGCCGGGCCGGTGAGCGTATTGCTAGATACTAAAGGCACCGGCAAGCTAGATGATTTGGAGCTACGCAAACGGCTGCTGCGCCACTTTGATTTTCGCTTAGGCGCCATCGTG
>DBNZ01000026.1:0-277 GCA_002299495.1 Methylococcaceae bacterium UBA659 | reverse complement strand
TTGCCGGTCTTCGGCCATTTCGGCGAACAGGGATTGCCGTTACCTTGGGAGAATACCGAAAAAACATCGTTTTTAGGCGATTAGATGGGGCTTGCCCCTAATTCCAGGCGGCGTTGATGGTGTGGAGCACGAAGCCGGGCTCCATGTGGTAGACGTTGCAGACAGGCAGGATGAAGGGGCAATTCGGCCGTGCCCCGACCACCACCAGGCGCTCTCCGTTCGCGCGGATGCGGTAGCCCGCCTCGAAGGTCCTACCCCAGCGGCGCAGCAGCGAGAC
>DBNZ01000196.1 GCA_002299495.1 Methylococcaceae bacterium UBA659 | reverse complement strand
GTGCCCTGCGCTGTTTAGGGTATGGACCCGTCGTTCTTAAGTTGCCTTAACGCCAAGGAACGGCTTTACAAATCAACCATTGTGCATTTTCACTGGCTACCGATTCATCGCACGTTATCTCCTTTTCCAATGGTCTCCCCCCCTCAATTTTTCCTAAGTTTCTACCCGCAATAAACCGCAGAGCAAGACTTTGATGTATTCAATTCAAAATAATGACGCTGGTTCAAATGGCTCATACCATGGGGCGGATGATAGCCAATGGGCGTCCCGCAGCGACCGGCGTTCGCGCCATGTTATGGTTTTGCTGTCGGTGCTGGTGCTGGCCCTGCATGCCTTAATACTAATCTGGTTAGCGGGCCCGAAACCTCGGGCAATCCAGCAAAAGCCCGTGATAATAGAAGTTTCACTACTACCCGAACCTGCGCCACCGGCTGTCGAGCAATCCACGCCGGCCCCTGCCCCTGCCCCTGCCCTCGCGGACAGGACCCCGCCGAAAAAAATCAAGACGCCAAAACCCGTAGCCAAGGAGCCCCCTAAGAAAACCCGGCCGCAGCCAAAAAAACAGGCCGAATTACCAAAACCCGTTGTTGAAAAAGCCGATGAATCTTTGGCGAAGCTGGTTGAAGAAGCGCGCTCAATGCATTTTGAAACCTTTCAACCCCAAACCAACACCGCTAAAACCAGCAAACCAGCGCCGCCTAATACCGCCTCAAACGCCACTAAAGCGACGAACCCAGGTAAAAGTAAAGCTGTGGAGCGGGCGGCCTGCGTATCTTGCCCTGAACCTGACTACCCTGCCCTAGCCAGGAGAAGGGGCTGGCAGGGTTCGGTAGTGCTGAAATTCCAACTGACAACGGATGGCTCGGCACAAAACATTATCGTTTTCCGTAGCAGCGGCCACCCGCAGCTAGACCAAGCCGCCATCGACAATGCCAAGGAATCCCGTTTCACGCGGGGAGAACCCGGCGTTATCCGGACGGCCACCAAACAATACAATTTTAGACTTAACAGTTGACCCGCGCCCAGACCATGAGTTACCCGAGCCTGCCCGCGTTCGACATTAGTGGCGTTTTGTTCGCGTCATCGTTAACGATAGCCGTTGTTTGGGTGTTGAAACTGCCAACCCTGGCAAGAGCATTGGTGCGTAGAGGCAAAAGAAAACCGTTAGCCTTGAGCAAGCGCTTGCAAATTCTGGCCTTGTTGTCACTGGCGCCTGCTGTGTTTTTGCTGACGCTACTGGCGCTGTCGGCCTTGGAACAGCCTAAGATCAAGTCTAAGCCGACCATTGTCAAAATAACCTTGCTTCCGGAACCGGTGCAACCTGCCAAACCATCTGCCCCTACACCTGAGCCGACCAGCAAGCCAGAACAGCGAACCGAACCGAAACCGCCGGCCAAACCGCCGGCCAGTGCCAGCAAGCCAGTCCCTAAGGCGCAAACCCGCCCTGCCGAAGCCACCCGCAAAATGGATACGGAGCTTGCCCGGCTATTGGCCGCAGCCCGGTTGGCACGATTTGAAACCTTCCCCGCACCCGCACCTGCCCATGCGGAACCCCCAGCAAGGGCGAAACCCCAGGTATCTGACCAAACCCAAGCGATCAGCCAGGTGGCTTGCGTATTTTGCCCTGAACTTGACTACCCTGCCCTGGCCAAGAGAAGAGGTTGGCAGGGCAGCGTGTTGCTTGAATTCCAACTAACCCCCGAGGGTTTGGCGCAAAATATTGTAGTCGCCCGCAGCAGCGGTTACGGCCCGCTGGACACGGCCGCCATTGCCAATGTCCGAACATCTCGTTTTACCCGCAATGGATCGGGTGGTCTTAGAATGGCGACCAGAGAATTCCATTTCGAGCTTAAATAAACTTCATCAGGAACAAACCATGCCTTACCAAATCACACCCGCTTTGATAATCGACGGCACTTTTTATACGTTGGTGATTTTTTCTGTCACCACTTGGACGACCATCCTGTTTAAAATTTGGCAATTTGGCAAAAATACCTACGATAACCGCCACTTTGGCAAATTTTTCTGGGAGTCTTCCGATTTGGAAGCCGCCAAGAACCTGCCCGACAGCACTTTCCAAGGCCCGGAAGCCCGGGTTGCCCGCACCGGCTTTGCCTGGCTGCAAGAAAGCCAAGGGGCTGAGAACCAAAAACTGAAATTCCTAGGCAAACCGGTGGAGCTATTTGAACACGCCTTGCTGGAGCAGTTGCAAAGGGAGCAGCGCAGCATGGACAGCGGCTTGACCCTGCTCGCCAGCATCGGCAGCACGGCCCCGTTCGTCGGCCTGTTCGGGACAGTGATCGGCATCATGAACGCGATGCACCAAATCACCGAAACCGGATCCACCAGCCTGGACGTAGTGGCAGGACCCATCGGCGACGCCCTAGTCGCCACCGCCATCGGCATCGCGGTCGCCGTGCCCGCAGTCCTAGCCTACAATTTTTTCTTACGCAAGGTTAAGCATCAACGCGCCAACTTGGAAAATTTCGCCATTAGTTTCAGCCATCTGGTGTTTAACGCAGAAATCCAGGAGAACCTCTGATGGCCTTTAAACCCCAAGCCGAAGACCATGAAACCATGAGCGAAATCAACGTCACCCCGTTGGTGGACGTGATGTTGGTGCTGGTGATCATATTGTTGGTGACGGCGCCGCTGGTGACCCAGTCGGTGCATGTGGCCTTGCCAAAAACGGCTGAGACCACCCCCGAAATTAAGGATCAACCGTTGCAACTGAGCATAGACGCAAAGCAACAGGTCAGCTTAAATAAAATCCCGGTTGCTGATTTGGCCAGTTTGGAAATCCAGTTGAGAGCGGTTTTAGCGCAGCAACCGGATGCCGCAGTGCATTTTTATGTTGACCAAAGCGTCGATTATAAAAAAGTCGCCGAAGTGATGGCCAGCGTCCAACATGCCGGCGTCACCAAGTTGGCATTTGTGACGTTAGAGCAGTAACGAGGGCATAACCCTGTTGGCCTGAGTTTCGCCCTAATATTTCCAGTTTCTTAGATGACATGCTAGACTCGCACAGTTTAATTCTGGCCAATATGGTCATTGCTTTTGTAACTAAAGAATGTTAATAGGCAATGTCGTTTAACCCCCTTTTACCGCCACGGACGCCGCAGGTCTTGTGCCCTTTAGGGTACGCCGGGCGTACCCGTAGGGCAATAAAGGGTGTGGTAGCCCCGACAAAACCGAGGAGCGCAGGAGAACGGCGGCAAAGCCATCGCCGCGTTAGTGACACAAAATCCATGACACCTAAGCAGAAACTTAGGTCTGCGTAACATCAGTAACTCACCCATTCCATGACAGAAAATTACTCCTACCGAAATCCTAGAAGCCCTTGGTCAATCACTTTTTCAGTTTGGAAGGCCCTGTTTTTGCGCGAAGCCGTTACCCGGATGTCCAATAAAAGGGCGGCCTGGGCATGGTTGTTAATAGACCCCGTCCTGCATGTGTTTTTTTTAATCCTGATGTTTAAATTTCTCAGAATGCGCGAGGTCGGGGGCATTGAAATGGAAGCCTGGTTGATTACGGGCTTAATGAGTTTCTTTATGTTTAAGCAAACGGGCAACCAAGGAAAAAATGCCGTCAGCGCCAATACGTCACTATTCGCATACCGGCAAGTCAATCCGGTGGATACCGTATTGGTCAGAGCGGCCTTGGAAGGCTTGCTCTGCGTCTTAGTGACGTTGATACTTGTCTGCGGGGCGTTACTTTTCGACATTGATACGATACCCGAAGACCCGTTTTTATGTTTTGCCAGTTTTTTTGGCTTATGGTTAATGGGCTTAGGTTACGGGTTGATCGCATCGGTTATAGTAAGCCTCATTCCTGAGTTAGGAAAAATACTGGATATTCTCCTAACACCTTTGTACTTGACTTCAGGCGTGGTTTTTCCACTGGGACAAATTCCGCCCCCTTATCGCGACTGGTTGCTTTATAACCCCCTTGCCCACGGGGTCGAAGCCTCCCGTGTCAGCTTATCCCATTTCTACCATCCTTTTGCAGGACTCGATTTACTGTATCTTTACCAGTTTGCCCTATGCACCATCTTTCTGGGATTGGCTTTGCATAGGCGCTTTCAAGAAAAATTGATCGCACGATGATAATCGTTGATGATGTTTATAAACGCTACCTAACCGATCACGGCCCGGGCAAATGGGTTTTGCAAGGAATTTCGTTTGTGATCCCGCCTAAGGTCAGCGTGGGTTTGGTCGGCCGCAATGGGGCCGGAAAATCAACCATGCTGCGTTTAATAGGCGGCATTGACCAGCCCACTCGCGGCCATATAGAACGACGCTGCCGGGTTTCCTGGCCGATGGGCTTTGGCGGCGGCTTGCAGGGTTCACTGACGGGACGGCAGAATGCTAAATTCGTGTGCCGCATCCATGGCCATGCGGATGACCTTGCCGACCGGCTTCATTACATCCAATCATTTGCAGCATTGGGCGATGCGTTCGACGAACCCGTGAAGACTTATTCATCAGGCATGAAATCACGGCTGCAATTCGGCTTGTCATTAGCCTTTGATTTTGACGTGTATATTTCTGACGAAGTGACGGCAACCGGGGATGCGTCTTTTAAAAGCAAGGCCAAAGCCGAGTTCAGGAGGCTTGCAGACCATGCCAGCATGATCATGGTTTCCCACGGCGAGGGGACGTTGAAAGAGTTCTGTAGCGCCGGCATATGGCTGAACAATGGCGACGCCCATTGGTTTGATGACATCAAGGATGCTTTAGCCGCCTACAAATCCAGCCTAA
>DBNZ01000220.1 GCA_002299495.1 Methylococcaceae bacterium UBA659 | reverse complement strand
CATCGATTATTTAGCTTTGGTAGGGCATTTTAATTATGCCATCGTCCGAGGGATACCGAAGTTATCAGCGGATAAGCGCAATGAAGCTAAGCGGTTTGTCACCTTGATAGATGTGCTTTATGAACACAAGGTAGGGTTAATTTGTAGCGCGGAAGCAGCGCCCCATGAGTTATATCAGGATGGGGACGGCGCCTTTGAATTTAGACGGGCAACATCTCGGTTGTTAGAAATGCAATCTTATAATTATTGGCAACTTACTGCTGAGCGCCGAGAAAAGCGGCGCCCAGGCCAGAGTTAAATGGATGTTCAAAGAGACTCTGAGGGAATTTCCTTAGTGGGGAAAATTTAAGTGGGCGATTCGCTGACAATAATTTTGAGCTTTTGTCCGTAACGGACGCCGCCCTTTGATGGCAAATCAGGGTTTGATTTTTGTAAGTCATCAATCGAGACATTAAATTTTCTGGCTATTCCGGTTAATGAATCCCCCTTTTCCACGGTGTAACGAATTAAACGGACCGAAGCGGAGGCAGAGGCGTATTGTTGTCTGGAGGTCGGTTTTAAACTTATTTTTTTGCCGGCGACTAAGGAAGATTTTAACGTCATGTTGTTCCATGCGGCCAAATCTTTAGGTGAAACTGAAAAGCGTTGGGAAATATTCCAAAGTGTGTCGCCGGGTTTGACGGTATAAGTGATGGTGTTGGCAAGGGTCGGCTTTTTAACTTTAGTGAGCGGGTTTTTAGCAGTGTTGGTGGCGACGGCCTTGCCATCATCGGGGAGTTTTAAATAAGTCCCTAGACGGGCGGTATTGCCTTTTAAATGGTTCAGCCTACGAATCTTAGAAACGGTCGTGTCGGATTTTTTGGCAATGGCTAGCAGGGTGTCGCCAGTTTTGATTTTATAACGGGTGTTATGGATGGGGGCAGGGGCGGTCACATCCGGTTTGGAAACGGCCACCTTTGGGGTTTGATGCTGCGCCACCTGCTGTTTTTCACGCTGAAGCCGATGAAAATCGACCCGTTGATCATAAGGCAGTTGGGCGAGTTTGTATTTAAAGGTTTGGGCATTGTTAATCGGTATCAACAAGCGGTGTGGGCCTTCTGGTGCGGTACACGAGCGGTTGAACCCAGGGTTCAGTTTCATGAACTGGTCGTAGGGGGTGTTGGCCAATTGGGCGGCTTTGCGTAAATCGATGGGCGATTTGACATCAACTACTTCAAAATAAGGTTTGTTCGGAATACGTTCCAAGTGCAAATTATAGTATTCCGCATGGGCAAAAATTTTCGCCACGGCCAACAATTTTGGCACATAGTCCAAGGTTTCCTTGGGTAGGTTTAAGGACCAGTAATCTGTGGGTAATTGGCGGTTTTCATTGTATTCAATGGATTTTTTTACCCGATTTTTACCGCAATTGTAAGACGCTAAGGCCAGTAACCAATCGCCGTCAAAGGTTTCGCTCAGCTCTTTCAGGTAAGTGGTAGCCGCTTTGGTAGAAGCATAGACATCCCGGCGGCCATCATACCAATCATTTTGTTGCAAACCATACTCCTGGCCAGTTGACGGGATAAACTGCCATAAACCAGAAGCTGCGGCATGCGAATAAGCGTCCGGGACAAACGCACTTTCCACAACCGGCAACAATGCGAGTTCGCCTGGGATATTTTTTGCCTCCACCTCGTTGAGGATGTGATGTAAGTACGGCTCGGCCCTCTGCTGGATGATGGACAAAGAAGCCGGATGCTGTAGATACCATTCGACTTCTTTATCAATCCGGGCATTATCGATTTCTGGCAACGAATAAAGTGACAGCAACCGGTCCCAAACCGTATTTTTTAGGGCTGGACTTTTCGGTGTGTTGTTTTTAAATTTAAGCCGGGAACTGGCATGTGGATATTGCGGTTTATAACGGTCAAAATCTGTATAGTTGTCGGGTTGGGTATTTACGGTTAATGGCTCTTTCGGTGTTTGGGAACACCCCGTAGCGATTAAGCAAAGTAAAATCAATGGATAATTAACCAGCTTGTTACCGATAGTATGCATAATCATAACCTTGTGTCGTTACCTAATGGGGCGGTTTTATGGTTCAAGCTCTCGATTATAGCTTGATTTCATTAAAAATCATTAACCTAAGTGAAATAGGCTGTTATCAATGAAACGAAAATTTCTTTTCGACTGGTATCAAACACCTAGGGGCAAGCTATTGCAGGGGCTTGAGGCCGACTATATTCAACGCGCCATAACGGTCAGTTGCAAGCAAACTATCTTACAAATAGGCGGTTTAGGTTGGGAAAGCGAATTTATTGATTGCACCTTATATAAAAAATTTACCATCCTCGATGCTAAGGGTTTTGGTTGTGAACTGGCCAGAAAAATACAGGCTAAGGCTTATTGCTTGCCTTTGAAGAGCGACAGCGTTGACATGATTATCGTCCCCCATTTACTTGAATTTGACGCCTCCCGTTTCACCACCATGCGGGAAATTGAGCGGGTGTTAAAACCAGAAGGCATAATAGTAGTCATTAACTTTAACCCTTGGAGCATTTGGGTCAGGTATCTGTATTTATGGGACATCAAATGGGCCAACTCATGGCGGGGGCATTTTATCAGCCTTGCCAGGACGTTGGATTGGCTGAGGTTGCTAAATTTTGAAGTCATCATGGTTTCGGAATTTGGGTTGGATAACGTGACTTCAAAACACGGAAAAGCCGTGACCGGGTCGGGTTCATTGACGTCAACGGCTTATGCGGTAAAAGCCATCAAGCGGCGTTATAATTTGATCCCGTTGGCACCGGTAAAAAATGCCCAAAGCTCATTGGCCATAGCCGGCTCCCTCAGCGTTCCAGTACCCGTTAACCACCATGAATGAACCTGTTATCGTTTACACCGATGGTGCTTGTCGTGGAAATCCTGGCCCGGGCGGTTGGGGGGTGGTGTTGAGCTACAAGGGGGTGAGTAAGGAGCTGTATGGTGGCGAGGCGGAAACGACCAATAACCGGATGGAGCTGATGGCCGCAATCCAGGCGTTAGAAATTCTAAACCGCCCAAGTGTGGTCAGGCTTTACAGCGATTCTAGCTATGTTTTGAAAGGTATTACCGCATGGATGGCGAACTGGAAACAAAACGGATGGCAAACCGCAGCCAAAAAACCAGTGAAAAATCAAGATCTTTGGCAGCGCTTAGATAACGCGATGGGGCGGCATCAAATCGATTGGCAATGGGTCAAAGGCCACTCCGGGGACAAAGGCAATGACCGTGCCGATGCATTGGCCAATCAGGCCATTGACGCATTGGTTAAATGATGCAAATTATTTTTTGTTATCCAACAATGACTTCAAATCGGCGAAAGGGTTATGGGTGGCTTTATCGCTAAGGCTCATCTTGGATGCTTTTTGTATCGAATTAAAGCGCATTTCCTCGTACCTGGCGTGTTCGTTATCATGGCAATAAAGACACAACAATTCCCAATTTTTGCCATCGGGCGGATTGTCGTCGTGGTTGTGGTTGCGGTGGTGGACGGTCAGTTCGGCCAAATTTTTATGGGTGAACTCACGCGTACAACGCCCGCACACCCAAGGATACATTTTCAGGGCTTGGCCACGGTAAGATTGCTCTCTTTCCTCTTGGTTACGCCGCGCTGCGCTGACGATTTGGTCGAGTTTATTTTTATCCAAAGCGGTTTTTTTAATTGACATAAAGGTTCCTGCTGATACAAATTTTGGGATAAGTTTAGCATCCTAACGCGAAACTAAAAATCCTGTCTAGGTTGATGTTTTAGGGGGTAATATGAGCTGGCGCGAACGCGAGACAGAAGACACTTACACTGACGCAGAAGCCGCACAAAGGCTTAAGGAAGAATTGCCGCATTGGTACTTGGAAAACGGCTGGATCCGCCGCAAATACAAGACCAGCGGTTGGAAAGCCACCTTAATGGTCGTCAACACCGTCGGACACTTGGCGGAAGCTGCCTTCCATCACCCCGACCTGACCGTTTCCTACGCTTTCGTCATCGTCAAATTGATGAACCACGCCGCTAAGGGCATCACCAACAAAGATTTCGAATTGGCGCATAAGATCGAAAGCGTGATCCAATGGCAACCGGGCAAGGAAGGCGGTGCCTTGACGGGGACGCCGGATGACCCACGGTTTAAATATATCAAGTACGATTGAAAAGATTACCTGGCATCCCCATAAAGGCTCATGTAGACTGCAAAGTTCTACGGGGGCGACATGGCTTCGACGTGGGTAGCAAAACCTTGAGTGCATGCCGAGGACTGTACATCTCGTAAAATATACAGAAAACAAGTATTCGCAAACGACGAAAACTACTCAATGGCTTTGGCTGCCTAAAAACAGCCACCATTCCTCTGACTACCGGTGCTTGTGCGGGTAGAGTCTAGTTCGCTAGACGCTCAGGGGTCATCTACACAAGATCGCGCTGAAGTACGTCCGGGATGGATGCGCTAAAACCTAACGGAATCGCTGCTGGTTTTCTTGGCCCGACGGGTAGCCATCAGCTAAATCAAAAGAGCGGGATAAGCATGTAGACCTTGGGGCGGAGTACTTGCGGACGCGGGTTCAATCCCCGCCGCCTCCACCAATTTAAGACTCAAAGACGTTCAACGAAGTACATCAAACCCGCAAGTCACAAGGCTTAGCGGGTTTTTTATTGTCCAACGATGTGCGGTAAAATACGATGCCATCTACCATCAAAAACACCTTTTTATAAAAAACAACATTCCCCCAGATTTTTACCTAACGGATAAAGTAAGATGAAGTTTCCCGTAATACAAAGCCGCGTGATGCCGTGCGCTTATGTCGCTTGGATTGTCCAAAGACGTATAATAAAGCCCGATAAGACAC
>DBNZ01000039.1:3453-4689 GCA_002299495.1 Methylococcaceae bacterium UBA659 | reverse complement strand
CAGCGCCAAGGCTTTACGATTCCGTTGATGATCGGCGGCGCGACGACTTCCCGCGCCCACACGGCGGTGAAAATCGAACCCAACTACACCGGCACAACGGTCTACGTCACCGACGCATCCCGCGCCGTCGGCGTTGCCAGCAATTTGTTAAGCACGGATTTAAAAGCCGAATTTGTCGCAGGTTTACGCACCGAATACGCACAAGTGCGCGAACGCCACAAAGGCAAAGAATCAAAAACCAAACAGCACAGCATTGAAGCCGCCCGCGCCAACAAATTTAGGGGCGATCATCAGCCCGTCAAACCCAACTTTTTGGGCGTGAAAGTGATTGACGATGTAAGCCTTGCAACACTCGCTGAATTTATCGACTGGTCGCCGTTCTTCCAAACCTGGGAAATGGCGGGCAGCTACCCAAAAATCCTGCAAGATGAAGTCATCGGCACAGAAGCCCGCAAACTGTTCGCCGACGCGCAAACGATGCTTAAACAAATCATCGCCGAAAACTGGCTAGGCGCAAAAGCCGTGGTCGGCTTCTTCCCCGCCTACAGCGATGAAGACGATGTGATTTTGTACAGCGACGAAAGCCGCACAGAAGAATTGGCAACCCTACACCACCTACGCCAACAAAACGTCAAAGCCCCAGGCCGCCCGAATTACTGCCTGTCCGATTTTATCGCGCCCAAAACCAGCGGCATTGCTGATTACTGCGGCGGTTTTGCGGTAACGACGGGCATCGGTATCGAAACCAAACTGGCGCAATTTGCAGCCGACCATGACGACTACAGCAGCATTATGCTGAAAGCCTTGGCCGACCGCCTCGCCGAAGCTTTCGCCGAATACCTGCACCTCTGCGTCCGCAAAGACTTCTGGGGCTATGTCGAAGACGAAAACCACGATAATGCCCAACTCATCAACGAAGCCTACCAAGGCATCCGCCCCGCCCCCGGCTATCCGGCCTGTCCTGACCATACCGAAAAGGCGAAATTGTTTGCCTTGCTCAATGCGACAGAACACACCACCATAGAACTGACCGAAAGCTTCGCCATGTATCCAGCATCAGCTGTTAGCGGCTGGTACTTCTCACACCCTGAATCGCAGTATTTCAATGTTGGGAAAATTGATAAAGACCAGCTCAACGATTACGCCCGGCGCAAAGGCATTAGCGAAGAAGTCGCCGCCCGTTGGTTGGCGGCGCATTTGCATCATTGATAGAAGGCAGGTGGGGAGTAGGTTTAA
>DBNZ01000039.1:1492-3095 GCA_002299495.1 Methylococcaceae bacterium UBA659 | reverse complement strand
ATGCCATTGGTTTTTTCGTCGTACCTAAAACTGCCAATACCTTACGCCAACCAAACACCATTCGCAGACAAGCCCGTGGTGTCTAGGTTTTCGGCGCTGACCCCGGTTAATTGCACGACGCTGTCACTGCCTGCGCCGCCGTCCTGGAACACATAGGTGTGGCCGAAGGCTGGGAAGGCGACGGTCAAGGTCAGATTTTCCACATGGTCGCCTAGGGTGAAACTGCTGCTGTCAACGCCGTCTAATTTTTGCCTTGCCTATCTAACCGCCGATAGCCAATCGCCTCGCTTAAATGGCTAATCTCAATTTGCGGTGAGCCGGCCAGGTCGGCGATGGTGCGGGCGAGTTTGAGGATACGGTGGTAGGCGCGGTTGGACAAGCCGAGTTTAGTCATGGCTTGTTCCAGCAGTTGATGGCCAGGTTCGGACAGGGTGCACAGTTGTTTGACTTCTTTGGCGGACATCGCGGCGTTGGCTTTGCCACTCCGGCCTAGCGCGATGTTACGGGCGCTGATGACCCGTTGGCGGATGGTGTCGCTGTTTTCCTCGCCATCGGGTGAGCCGTGGCGGAGGATGGTATGCGCCACCCGGGGCACGTCCAGATGCATGTCGATGCGGTCTAACAAGGGGCCGGAAATTTTCGCCCGATAACGGCTGACTTGTTCTAAGGTGCAATGGCAGCGGCCGGACAGGTCGCCGAGATAACCGCAAGGGCATGGGTTCATGGCGGCGATCAGTTGGAAGCGGGCGGGGAAGTCGGCTTGGCGGTTGGCGCGGGAGATGGTGATATGGCCGGTTTCCAGCGGTTCGCGCAGCACTTCTAGGACTTTGCGGTCGAATTCGGGCAGTTCGTCCAAAAATAAGGTGCCGTTATGCGCGAGGGAAATCTCCCCAGGCTTAGGGTTACTGCCGCCACCGACCAAGGCGGCCGCCGAAGCGGTGTGGTGGGGCGCACGGTACGGCGGTTTTAGCCAGTTGGCAATGTCTAGACCGTGGTTGCTGATCGACGCGATGGCGGCAGTTTCCTGCGCCTGTTGCTCGGTCAGCGGCGGCAGGATACTGGGAAAACGCGCCGCTATCATGGATTTTCCGGTACCTGGAGGACCCAGCATCAGCACGTTATGGGCCCCAGCGGCGGCGATTTCAAGGGCTCGTTTGACGTGGAATTGGCCGTGCACATCGGCAAAATCCAAGTCCGCCATAGGGGGTATTTCAGACGGTTCGGCCAGTTCCGGGATAATGGGCGTGTGTCCGCTAAGATGGGCGCAAACGCTTAACAGGTGTTCGGCCGGGATGATTTCAATGCCTTTGGCTAAAGCAGCTTCGGCCTTATTTTCTTTGGCGATGATGAGCTTGCGGCCATGCTGTTTGGCTTGCAGGGCGATGGGTAAAACGCCGTTGATGGGTCGTAGTTGCCCACTTAGGGACAGTTCCCCGGCGCATTCGTATTGGTTTAATTGGGCGGTGGGGATTTGGCCGGATGCGGCCAGTATCCCTAATGCGATTGCCAAGTCAAAGCGGCCGCCTTCCTTGGGCAAGTCGGCGGGCGCTAGGTTGACGGTAATGCGTTGGGCGGGGAACTCAAATTGGGAATTTAATATGGC
>DBNZ01000039.1:0-1086 GCA_002299495.1 Methylococcaceae bacterium UBA659 | reverse complement strand
ATGGACTTCAACGGTCACCAACGGGGCGTCTATGCCAGACCGTCCGCGGCTATAAAGGACGGCTAAAGGCACTGCCTAGAGATCCAACCGGATTGTCGGCTAGGGTCTTGTCCTGACCTGCCAAAAAAAATGCTAGACTCAAGGACGGGTTTACATGGGTTCTTCATCGAGTGGGGCAGGTTCTACCCATTCTGGCTTGGGCATTAATTGTTGCTCCAATTCATTGACCCTGTTTTCCAAATCTTCCAATTTTGCGCGGGTTTTTGCCAAGACCATTTTTTGCACTTCAAACTCTTCACGGGTCACTAAATCCAATTTTCCCAATGCGGTTTGTAAGATGGCGTGGATGTTTTTTTCCATATCTTCTTTCAGGGTGTTGAGTCCGGGCGGTAAGGCGCTCGCCAAACGTTTAGAGAGATCGTCTAGGGTTTTTGTATCAAACATCAAAGGCTCCGGTTTTCATCAGGATGGGTTAGGGTGCGTTACAGGTTTCGTTTGTATCTTCTAGCAATACATGTTCACGGCAGATTTTAGTGGCGTCCACCCTGCTCAGCGGTAAGTCAGTCAATTTACAGTGGTAATAATGGTCTTTTTCTATGAAATTAACACAGGAATGGCAGACGCCAAAGCTTTTCGCATTATTGGCTTTTTGCAGTTCCACCAAAACGGCGTTCAAGGCTGTTTCGATAGTGCTAAACCCTTTGCCATCCACCATTTTCTGGGCCTGCTCGAAGATATCAATTGGTTTAATCTGATCCAGAAACGATGTTCCTAGTTCAGTCAATGCCAAATGTACGACGCGGCCGTCTTTGGAGTCAGCGGTTTTGGTTAAATAATCCTTCCGTTCCAACACTTGGATGGATTGCGAAACGGTGCCTTTAGTCAAACCTAAGTAGTCGGCCACGGCGGCCGGGGTGTCACTGAATCGGTTACAGGTGGAGAGGTATTCTAAGACTTGGACATGGACGGGCTGCAAGCCGATAGCCGCGAATTTTTTTCGCTCTTCCGATCGGACCAGGTTAGTGATGCGCTCAATTAGTTTGAATAGATTCGAGTTCGAGATTTAAATAATACGAAAGGCTTTTT
>DBNZ01000138.1:1851-3802 GCA_002299495.1 Methylococcaceae bacterium UBA659 | reverse complement strand
AAGCAAACGCAAGCCCGTACTTTGCCCCGAAGGCCGAGCAGCAGGCCAGCAACCGGGCAGCGCCGCCGGAGCACGCGGAGGTGGAACGGCAGAAACCAGAGCGAGGCCTAACGTAGAGGTAAGTCAGCTATAGTTACGACTCCAAAAATAGAGCGGGAACCCTCAAAGTAAGACCTTTGAACTTAACAAAAAGCCCTAACCGTTGGATGTGTCCCCGCTATGAAGAAGCATAATTACCGTACTAAAAAAGTCAATGAAATAAATTGGCCGGAACTTCGCCAACAACTCGGCGGCGAAGCCATGACCATTGCCGTTGACGTGGCCAAAGCGCAGCAATTCGCCCTGTTGACCAACAGCGGGCAAAGCCTGTCAATCTTAGTGAAATGGACGTTGTTTGAAACCACTGGCCTGATCCATGAACTCAAGCAATTGAATTGCCCCGTCACGGTGGTTATGGAATCGACGGGCACTTACGGCGACGCCATGCGCCACCAATTCAGGCAGGCTGGTTTTGACATCTATCAGGCCAGTGCCAAGCGCGTGCATGACGCCAAAGAAATCTTTGATGGCGTGCCCAGCCTACACGACGCCAAAGCTGCGTGCCTGATCGCCAAGCTGCATAAAGAAGGCTTGACTAAACCTTGGCATGAACTGGACGAGGCTGGGCGGGAACTCAATGCGGCGCGGCGTGAATACGACCTGCACCAGAGCCACTATGAACGCAACCAAAACCGTCTGGAAGCCTACTTAAGTCGGCATTGGCCGGAAGTCCTAGCCTTGTTCGATTTGGACAGTGTCACCTTGGAGAAATTGTTGATCGCTTACGGCTCGCCGCAGGCCATCGCCGCCGATGCCGAGCAAGCCACCTGGCACATGAAAGCCTGGGGCGGGCATTTCCTCAGCGCGGATAAAATCGCCCGGGTCATCGACAGCGCCGGTGCCACCATCGGGCAGCCGTGCATCGATGCCGAACGCCGTTACTTACAAGCCTTGGCAACAGAAATGCAGCACAGCCGGTGTCAACGGCAAACGGCCAAACAGCTTCTGGAAGCCAGCGTCGTGGCCGATGCAGGGCTTAAAGAAATGGCGGCCACCATCGGCAAACTGACCTCGGCAACCGCTCCCTGCGTTGCCCTACCTCCTGCATCCATGCAGTCGACCGCGATCCTGATTGGCCTGCACCTGGACCCGCGCCATTTCAGTAGCGCCCACAGCTACCTCAAAGCCTTGGGGCTGAACCTGACCGAGAAGAGTAGCGGGCAATATCATGGTCAACTCAAACTCAGCAAGCGCGGCTCGTCCACGGCGCGCAAATACCTGTACCTGGCGGGCGTTGCGGCTGATCCAGAAAGACCCGGTGATCGGCCAATGGTACCAGGCTAAAGCCGACCCCAAGGCCAAAATGAAAACCGTCATTGCCTGCCTGCGGAAACTGGCGAAAGCCCTCTGGTATGTGGCACGGGGCGAACGCTTTGACGCCCGTAAACTGGTCACGCGTTAATCAGGTTATCGCTGAAGCGGAGTGAGGGTTAGGCTCACAGAACAAAAGAGGACAAACCATGCGCTAGAAAAATGATGCGTTAATAGAGTAACCGATTTTCCGTCGAGGTGACCTTCGCGCGCCCCTAAGGCCCATCCCCATGATGCCCCCGCTAAGTCATGAGGCACCTCGGCGGAAACCTTACGGAAACCAATGTCCAATGAAGCTGAACCGATGCCACCTAGTGGACATCCGATATGACAGGTCAGATTTACCCCGTAGGCGTTATCCCGGAAAGCCGGCTTTATTCAAAAAACAAAAACCGCACCGAAGTCAAGCTTTTTTTTAATTTTAAAAAGAGAGGATTTCGTGCGCGGTAATGGGGTGAAAAAATACTAAAAATGGGGGGTTGACTTTGCTATGACAGGGGTGCGCCGCCTACAGGACTTAAACGAAGCCGCCAAACCCTGA
>DBNZ01000138.1:960-1470 GCA_002299495.1 Methylococcaceae bacterium UBA659 | reverse complement strand
CCTTTGACCGACTTGTTAGGCTGATAGATTAGACAAAAGCCAAACTGTTCGTAATTCGTAGTAAACCGCCATGCCTCATGAACATTTAGACTCCGAAATGGTGGTTTGCTAGCGCGAATCCACCTTGCATCCATACACCTTACGGGTTGGGGATTTTAGATAAGAATTTTTGCCTCGACAACAACAATCTACGCAGCTACATGCTTTAGCATTCATGTAGTGTGGTATTTTTGCTCACACATCAAGTAGTTCAATTTTAATGGAAAAAGTATTATCACAAATTAATGATCGATATAAATCGATTGGATATTCTCTTGCCTTAATCCAATTAAGGACTTTTTTTTCGTCATCTGTTGAAATTCGAGCACCTAGGATTATGCCTGTAAGCGCTTCTGGTTGAAATTCGTAGACGTCATTTTTTTTGCATATTCGCCATTCTTTTTCATATTCCCAATGATCTGATTTGGTTAAAAATGTTTTTATTATTCGTGTTTTACCATCATCATCATC
>DBNZ01000138.1:0-646 GCA_002299495.1 Methylococcaceae bacterium UBA659 | reverse complement strand
CATCATCATCATCTTCTTCTTCATTGATCATTGGACGATTAAAACTATATCTAACAAAATTAGCATCGGAGAATAAAGAAGAATCCTGATTGAATTCTAAGTATATTCCTTTATGCGAGTCTGCGTAGTGCGACCACATTAAAATGTCATTATTTGTTGTAGATAAACTTAAAATATTCACCTTTTTATGAGCCTCTGCGTAGTATATTTCTGTCCCTTCATTTGACTGGTTTAGTTCACCATATTTACTTTTTAACTCTGACTCTGAAAATAACGAGTTGGGATATAATTTCTTAGCAATTGAACAAAATTTTTCAAATGAAATGTTTGGTTTGTATATTGCTCGGCAATCAAATGGATCATTAAACCAAGAAGGCTTTGAAAAATGGAGTTCATTATGACAAATCGTCCGTTCAACATATTCAGCAGTCCCATTAGCTAAGCTTCTATATCGATAAAAACATATAGGTTTAGAATTTGTCATATTTTTTATTGGCAGTAGTAAAAAGACAAATAATCACGGCCTTTGAGTTTTTATTTAATTAATTCAAACAAGGGATAGATATGCCTAACGTAGAGGTAAGGGGCGCACCGCCAACGAAAGCGAAACGAACCCCAGAACCCTGATAAAAACCAAACTTCAAAA
>DBNZ01000081.1 GCA_002299495.1 Methylococcaceae bacterium UBA659 | reverse complement strand
GGTAGGTTTGCACGGGTTATCCAGTTATGGCGATGGGGCGGGTTAAAATTTGATAAGATTACCAAGTTTTTAAAATCATTTTGACCCAGTCTGTGGGCAAATGGTGCGTTAATTTAACTTAATTTGCAGGCATCCGTTAAGTAGTTTGGCATGAACGCATTATCTATCCGTAACTTAAGGAAAACATACAACAACGGGTTTGAGGCATTGAAAGGTATCGACCTGGATGTCGAAGCCGGTGATTTTTTTGCGTTGTTAGGCCCTAATGGGGCGGGCAAATCGACCACCATTGGCATCATTAGCTCCCTGGTTTATCCTAGCGGCGGTGCGGTGAGCGTGTTTGGTCATGATTTACAAAAGCAACGCTCGTTGGCAAAGAATTGTATTGGTTTGGTGCCGCAAGAAGTCAACTTCAACCAATTTGAGACCGTCAAAAATATTTTGCTGAACCAAGCCGGCTATTACGGCATCCCGCGTAAACAGGCCTTACAAAGGGCCGAACAATGCCTGAAAGATATGGACCTATGGGACAAATGCAATACCGTGTCCAGGCGCTTGTCCGGCGGCATGAAGCGGCGGGTGATGATCGCTAGGGCCCTGATGCATGCCCCTAAGTTACTGATTCTGGACGAACCCACCGCCGGCGTGGACATAGAAATCCGCCGTTCCATGTGGAAGCTGATGCAGCAAGTGAACCAACAGGGCACGACCATTATCTTGACCACGCATTATTTGGAAGAGGCCGAAAGCCTGTGCCGCAATATCGCCATCATCGACCAAGGCCAGATTGTCGAGCATTCTGATATGGTCAGCCTGCTGGCGCGTTTGCATATCGACCACTTTGTGCTGGATGTTGCCGAACCGTTGCTTGCCGCCCCGGTCATTGAGGGTTTCCGCATTGAACGCCTGGCCGACAAGATACTGGAAGTCTCCGTACCCAAAGAGCAAGGTCTTAACCGCTTGTTTGCCGAATTGACGCAGCGCAATATCCGGGTGCTCAGCCTAAAAAACAAAAGCAACCGCTTGGAACAATGGTTCATGGATTTGGTGGCATCGAAAAACCCAGGGGTATCGGAATGAATTTTGGCATCGCTTTCCGTACCCTGGCCGTTAAGGAAATTTTCCGTTTTATCCGCATCTGGCCGCAGACCCTATTGCCGCCCGCCATCACCACGGCCTTGTATTTTTTGATCTTCGGCAAACTGATAGGCGATCGCATCGGCGCCATCAACGGCGCCAGTTACATGGATTACATCGTGCCGGGGATTATCCTGATGTCGGTCATCAGCCATTCCTACGCCAATGTGGTGTCGTCGTTTTATTCCACCAAATTCCAGCGCAACATCGAAGAACTGCTGGTGGCACCCATGCCTAGCTGGGTGATCTTAGGCGGCTATGTCAGCGGCGGCATCGTCCGCGGCCTGCTGGTCGGCGGTGTGGTGGCCTTGATTGCCTGGGCCTTTGATGACATAGCCGTGCAAAACGGCTGGATCGTGTTGGCTATCGCCGTGTTGACCGCCACCCTGTTTTCCCTGGCCGGCTTTATCAACGCCGTGCTCGCCGAGAGCTTCGACGACATTTCCATCATCCCAAACTTCGTGCTGACCCCGTTAAGCTACTTAGGCGGCGTGTTTTATTCGGTGTCTATGCTGCCCGGCATCTGGCAAACCCTCAGCTTAGGCAACCCCATCCTGTACATGATCAACGCCTTCCGCTATGGCTTCATCGGCGTGTCCGACGTGGACATCCAATGGGCCTTTATGATGACCGGCGGGCTTACCTTAGCACTGGCGTTGCTGGGGTTGTATTTGTTGCATAGGGGTACGGGGATTAAGAATTGATGGCGGTTATATCTGGCCTTGGGATTTTTTATCGTTTGTTATCGTTCCCGCTGCGCGTGGAACGCCGCTCGGGACGGCCTGCGTCGCCGGGTGCCGGCTGTGGGTCTATGCCGCGCCAGTTTAAACGCGACGCGGAGCGCAGGAACGATGGAAAGCTTTCATCGGTATCTGAAACAGGATATTCTGCCAAGGCATTGGAGTGAAGTTGTGATCGGGCTGCCGGAAGACATGGGAAGCGAATGCACCCATTGGGTCGCTGGTCGGCTTACGCTGCGTTGATATGCTTGTTAGGGTAAACCCGAATCACTTAGCGGGTCTCGACCGTTTTTTTATGTTTATTTTTTATCGCCCAGTCCCGCGCCTGATGGCTACGCGGGTTGATTTTTCCGTGCTTCTGCCAGTGTGTTGACATACCAAACAAAGTGGCGGGGCGTCTTGTCGAAAACCCAAACTTAGAATACAAACCAAAATGTCAAATTTCAAAAACTACTGGGACTCATCTATGCCAAGACTCTTGCATACCATAAAAACATCGTTCAACCACGTCCTAGTCGGTATTTTGGCCATTTTGCCGGTTTACATCGTGGTGCAAATTTTTGCTTGGCTGGTTGATTTCGTGCTCCAGACTGTCTTCGACATTAAGGACTGGGTGGGGCATAACTGGTTGACCACGGTTGTTTTCGTCGCCATATATGCGTTTTTGGCTTATATCGGCAACGAGATTGCCCGGCACAGACGGTCGTTGGTCATTTCCTTGTTCGACCTGCTCATTGAGCGGGTGCCGTTCCTGAGCGGCGTTTACCGGGTCATTAAGAAGGTGATCGACATGTTCCGCGGCCAAGGCGATAGCAAAATACGCGAGGTGGTGTATGTGGAGTATCCCAAAGACGGCCTGTGGGTACCCGCTTACGTCACCAACCGCGAAGTCGACCGCTATGTTCTTTATATTCCCACGTCGCCCAATCCGACCAACGGCTTCACCGTCATCGTGCATGAATCGAAAGTGGTGAAATCGGAGTTGAATTTCGAGGATGTCACCAGTTTCGTGGTCAGCGTCGGGTCTGATTTCCCTAAGGCCCACGAATCCTGGGTCTTGCCCCGTTAGGAGCATGGCTTGAAAACCCTTTGCGCCGCCTTGGTCGAGTGGCCGCGCCGTGTTTTTTTGACAAGGGCTGGTTTTGCATACGCACCCGCCCCTACATCTTTCACGGATGGCCATAACTGTCTTTTAAGTGAACACTCTCGGTTATTTTATTATGCTAAAGCGCATCGCTTACTTGTTTTGTTTGATAATGCTCTGCATGGCCTGCTCTGGGCCACAAAAAATCGTGCCCGTCGCCAGTGAGCCGACACTGCCGGTTTATGTGATCGGGCAGGGCTGGCATACGGGTATTGCGTTGCAGAAAACGGACTTATTGCCGGAAAGTGCCGATTTTCCCACTGCCGATTATCTGGAGATTGGCTGGGGCGACTGGGATTATTACCAGGCCGCCGACCCCGGTCTTTGGCTGTTGCTGAAAGCCGCGTTCTGGCCCTCTGCCAGTGTGCTGCATGTCATAGGTGTTCAGGGCAGCATCAGCGAACGCTTTGGCGGATTCGATATTGTCAAGCTCGACGTCCCCCTCAGCGGCATCTCAGGCCTTACCGCCTTCATTCATGCCAGTTTCCAGCGCAACTCAGCGGCCAAAGCCGTGCCTCTACGGCGCGGCTTTGGTGCGAACAGTTTCTTTTATCCCGCTACCGGGAAGTTTCATATTTTTAACAATTGCAACACTTGGGTGGCCCGCGCCCTGGAATCTGCCGGGTATCCGATGGGAACGCCTCTGCCGTTCACGTCTGGTCAGTTGCTTACGAGAGCACGGCGCTTAGCCGCCCCGAGTTCGGGGACGCCCCCTTAGAACACGTTCTAAATTTAATCTATGGCAAAACTAATATGAGTGAAATCCTACAGCTTTTCGAGCAACCAGCCCTCAATGTTGATTTGCTCGAAAAGATAGGAGGCGTTGAATATCCTCGCCGCCGTTATATTATTGCCATCACCCCCCGCTCGGGCAGCTCATACCTTTGCAACGCCCTAAAAAACACCAAACGGTTGGGATGGCCGCAGGAAGTATTGGAACAAAATTCCGTGGCCATAAGACTGGCAAAAAACATGCCTGGACGCACCCCGGAAGAATATATCTGCAATACGCTAAAGGTCACAAAAACTGCCAATAACGTGGCGGGGCTTAAAACCAGTTGGTTTCAATTTGAAAATTTTATGGCGGCGATGACAGACCACGGTTATTTGTCGGGCTTTAAATATGTTTATCTGACCCGCCGTGACTTATCGGCCCAAGCGGTATCCTTGTATAAAGCCGTGGCCACGAATGTCTTTCACTCTGTCCAGAAACAGAGCGAAGAAAGCTTGGCCAAATTGGCAACGCTTGAATACGACTATGCTGCGATAAGGTACTGGTATGACCACATCATCGTCCAAGAGCGCGGCTGGCAACAGTATTTCTTTGATCACCGGATTTTCCCCTTGCACATCACCTACGAAGACATCGAAGAGGATATTGTCCGTGTCATCAAAAGAATTTCCCACTATGTCGGGGTAAAACCAGAAAGCTTGCATTTTCCCGAGCAAATATCGAATTTTCAAAAAATCCGTAATGAGCAAAGCACTGAGT
>DBNZ01000041.1:1347-4524 GCA_002299495.1 Methylococcaceae bacterium UBA659 | reverse complement strand
GTCTGCTTCGCAATACCCTCTAGGGCACAAAGCGATGCGACCTAGGGCTATGAAAAGCCGCTGGCCGACTTCCTGCATATACTTTAGGCTGAGTTAAATTTCGGGAATTTTACGGTCATTTCATTTCGCCCAGAAAACCTGCGGTACCCTTGCTTAATAACCGCGCAGGATTTATTGTTTTACTTTTATGCTATCGATTAAATATAAAGAGTGTGTGATTTCAGCCAAGTTATCCAGTAAATTTCAACTGGCCATCCTTAAAGGCTTGCCTGACCGGCTTGACCTGAAAGCAGGGCAGCAGTTTACCTTAATCGCCAAAGGCAACGTTATCGGTCGAGGCACTGGAAGCGGACAAAAAGCCCGTCAAACAGTTGACGGATTCAGAGAAATGCCAATGCCGAAAGGCACGGTCACAGCGCAACCATCTTGCCTGCGGCTACCAAAGCAGAAAGAAATGGTTCTCCGACTATCTAAAACAGAATTAGAAACCCCTGGCATTACGGCTTATCCTGGGACATGGCGCAAGCCCTGAGTATGAATTTTTCCATCATCATACCGACTTTAAACGAGTCCGAAGGCATCAAACGCTGTTTGTTGGCATTGCAAACCTTACGCGGGGAAGAATGCGAAATCATCGTTGCCGATGGCGGCAGCACCGACCGCACCCGGGAATTGGCAGACCCGTTATGCGACAAACTGGCCATGGCCGAAACCGGCCGCGCCCGGCAAATGAACGCCGGTGCCGAACTGTCCGAAGGCGACATTTTGGTTTTTCTGCACGCCGACACCTATTTGCCCGAAAATGCCCTGGCGTTGATTCGGCAACGCATCGGTGCAAGTCACCCGTGGGGACGCTTTGACATCCGTTTGATAGGCTCGCCAAAAATGTTGCGGGTGATTGCTTTCATGATGAATGGGCGGTCGCGGTTGACCGGCGTCGCTACCGGCGACCAATGCCTGTTCATTACCCGGGAAGTTTTTTTTGCGATAGGCAAATATCCAGACATCGCCTTGATGGAAGACATCGCCCTCAGCAAGCGGCTAAACAAAATTTGCCGGCCGATTTGCCTAACTGAAAAAGTCTCAAGCTCTGGACGCAAATGGGAACGTCAAGGGGTGGCCAAAACCATTTTGCTGATGTGGTGGTTGCGGATACGTTATTTTTTTGGATCAAATCCGGAAATTTTAGCCAAAATTTATTATCACGGGGAAAGATGGACACGTTAATCCGAATCGGCATGGCCTTTAGTATTTTCGCTCTGATGATGGTTTGGGAATGGTTATCGCCGCGCAGAACATTTGCCTTAAGCCGCAAACAACGCTGGCCGGTCAACTTAGGCCTGGCCATCACCGATATGGTCATCATGCGCCTGACCATAGGCGGCCTAGCCTACGTTGCCGCCAGCATGGCCCAGGAACACCGGCTCGGCTTGTTGCAGGTGTTGGCGGTTCCGCCGCCATTGGCAATCCTGATATCGATCATCGTGCTGGACTTCGCCATTTATTGCCAACATCTGGCCTCCCACAAATGGCCGTGGTTTTGGCGCCTGCATCGGGTGCATCATACCGACCTGGCTTTTGACACCACCACTGCGGTGCGTTTTCACCCTTTGGAACTGATAGTGTCCATGCTCTACAAGGCGTTCGTAGTGGTGTTACTGGGCGCGCACCCAACCGCCGTGGTTGTGTTTGAAATCATCCTAAGTAGCGCCGCTGTGTTCAACCACAGCAACATCTACCTACCCGAACGCATAGACCATACCCTGCGCTGGCTGATCGTAACCCCCGACATGCACCGTATCCATCATTCCCCGATACCTGCGGAAACCGACAGCAATTATGGTTTTTCCGTTTCCTGCTGGGATCGGCTATGCCGGACTTATACCCAACAACCTCAAAACCCTCAAACAGAAATGGACATTGGCCTAAAAGCTTTCCGTAAAGCCGATGAATTAGGCTTCAATAACCTACTCAAACTGCCTTTCCAAACCTTGGAAAAATGACGGATTCGCCCATCTGCCTAAGATAGGCGCCATCATTTTCTGGGTCGCTTCAAATCAAGCCCTGCCACCCGGCTAGTTTTGATTGAAAATCTATAGTTATTCTTTTATGCTCAAAGCCTGAAACGCAAATCCGCGGCAACCATGCCCTTGCCGCCTTACCGAAGACACTATCTAGCGGAGACTGTATGAAAATAGGTATACCAAAGGAAATTGCAGCGGGGGAAAACCGGGTCGCCACCACGCCCGAAGCCGCCGCGCAACTGATTAAACTTGGCTTTTCCGTTTGCATCGAAAGCGGCGCCGGGGAGAAGGCCAATATCAGCGATGCCGCCTATCGGGCCGCCGGAGTGGAAATACTGGCAGAAGCCAGCCAGGTTTGGCAACAATCCGACATCATCTTAAAAGTGCGGGCGCCGATGAAGCGCCCCCGGTTAAACGCGGATGAACTGGAAGGGTTGCCGGAAGGCCGCTGCCTCATCAGCTTTATTTGGCCGTCGCAGAACCCTAGTCTAATGAGCGCATTGGCCGCCAAAAAGACCACGGTTTTGGCGATGGATTGTGTTCCCCGTATGTCTAGGGCGCAAAAAATGGACGCCTTAAGCTCAATGGCCAACATCGCCGGCTACCGCGCCATCATCGAGGCGGCGCAGGTGTTCGGGCGGTTTTTCACCGGCCAAATCACCGCCGCCGGCAAGATTCCGCCCGCTAAGGTGCTGGTGATTGGCGCCGGTGTCGCAGGCCTTGCCGCCATAGGCGCAGCCAAAAGCATGGGCGCCATCGTCCGAGCCTTTGACACCCGCCCTGAAGTCAAGGAACAAGTCGAGAGCATGGGCGCCGAATTTTTGATGCTGGCGTTTGAGGAAGACGGTTCCGGTGCCGGTGGCTACGCTAAAACCATGTCGCCGGAATTCATCGCCGCCGAAATGGCGTTATTTGCCCAACAAGCCAAAGAGGTCGACATCATCGTCACCACCGCGCTCATCCCCGGCAAACCCGCTCCAAAACTGATCACCGCCGAAATGGTGGCATCCATGAAACCCGGCAGCGTGATCGTCGATTTGGCGGCCGAACAAGGCGGCAATTGCGAATTGACCGAACCGCACAAGGCCGTGGTCAAACAGGATGTCACCCTCATCGGCTACACCGATTTGCCCAGCCGCCTGGCCAACCAATC